>DAOM01000268.1 GCA_002501855.1 Candidatus Nitrosopolaris nunavutensis | reverse complement strand
CCTATCTATGTAAGTACTACAACTAATCAAGTGTTTTAGGGTTATTTCATTCTAAGATGGTGATCTTGACTTTTTTTCCAATCCAGTAACCTGGTAGATAAATCCTGCCAAGGTTGTCAGAATTCTTGCCAACGCGTTTGACGAGTTTGGTCAGCACCTTCCGATCCTGTCCAACCATGGTTCTTCGTGTTTTTCTAGGTATCCTTCTCATGGTTTTTTTCATTATTCTCTACCCTTGATCAATTCGTTTATTATGTTGTCATGGTCATCTCTTCCCATGTGTTTTACTCTTGTCTTTGATTCAAGTAATATGGTAATCATAGCCATACATGTCTACTGTACATCATGCATATTTATACAGGTTCGCTATGCATAGAGGACCTGCATACGAGTTCTGTTGCTCGTACGGCACTTGTAAATCCGTACTCTACAGATATGGATTACATAGGACGGCTATGTTATTTGATCGAGAAATTGGAGAGAAAGACCAGATCACATGTCAATGGTCTTGTAAAAATCAAACAAACCGTATAAAAGCTTACAAACGACAGTCATGTACTGTAGTGCATTATTCCGTAAAATGGCGGATGAATACTAATTCTTATTTTTAACAGAACGAATGTATGTCCGTCTTTTATATCGACGTTGATTCTGATAGTATCGGCAATGACGTTATTGAATGAGGTATCACTGATATTTTCTTAATATAGGGTATTTTTGAGCGGATGGCCATCTCAACTTCGCTCGTCACTAATTCTACATCAGCCAATCTCTTGTTCCCATCAACTTCTATATGGACAGCAGCAAATACTATCATCATTCCAGCAGGACGCAGCAAAATTGATCTAACCTTGACCTGATCCTTCTTTTTGAATTTATCTTCAATGGCTTGTCCTATCAAGTCAGTAACCTTTGGATTCTGCCATGAATCTACAAGAATCAATGATGATTGCTTAAGTGACACATATGCAACTGAGAAGATGTATCCCGCAATAATTATACCACCGATTGCATCCATCTGTGAAAATCCAAGTTGTGTAGCAATCAATACACTCAGGAAAGCTACCACTGAAGCTGAACCATCTTTTATTGAGTTCTTAGCATCTGTTCTTAATGATAGAAGATTATGCCTATTGGCAATATTCCTCATTTGTATTGCCCTGTATAGGGATATTACACTTGCAGCTGCTAAGACTACCATTGTCAAAATAGGCTGATGAATTTCGTGTCTATGTTGTAGTAGTAGTGACCCACATGACTGGTATAAAATAATTGATCCAATTACAATCATTCCTATTGCTGCTATTAGTGCGGCAAAACTCTCTACCTTGTAGTAACCAAAGTGAAATTTCCTATCAGCAGGACGACCTGCGATTACAAGACCCATAAACACTATAAATGAAATCATTGTATCAGAGAGTGAATCTATGCCATCGGCAGTTGCAACCACGCTTCCGCTTATTTGGCCAACCAAGAGCTCAACTATTCCTATACTAGCTAAAGTGATGACAGAAATTTTTGCAATGTTCTGAGCACACTTTATGCCTTCACTTACTGGCATAGGAGAAGATTCTGCAGATTTTTCTTGCAATTTAACAGCTGTCAGACTACCACCCTCAGTGGTATCTACAGCGTAACGTTCGTCCATTAATTACTATAACAAGTACTATACCAATTTATCATATTTAAACGTGGAGCCCGTCATCATGCATCGTGCCCTCACCCGGTATCCAAAAATTTCAAAAAATGGTGATCATAAGATGGAATTCATTAATAAACCCGCTAAAAGTATAACATTAGGTAGGCTATGAACAAACTAAGTAAAATGACTTGAATAGGAATCTGCATTCGTCGTTAGGCTCAGTCTGGATAGCCCGCTACTCTATTGGACAGAAACGTTGTGTTCATAAAGTGGGATGGACTATGGTGTCCATGTTGTGGTTATAGATTAACAACAAAACCATGTAACTTAAAATATAAAGCCAAACCGAAAGCAAAGAATATTAATTATTGTTACAGCAACGACCAGCTCGGGTAGGAATTAATGCGTTTTATTTAATGACTTGTAAGCCTAGAGTTCTATACTTTGGTGTTTGGTTTTACAGGAATCAGATTTTGTCCAAATAGGCCCGCTACCTTGTTATTTGGAATGAGTTAATCATTTTTTGTATAGTGGGTAGAAAGGTGGGGTACTTTGCTGCTTCCGCATTAAATGAAATATTATATACTTTGCCACCTATTATTGTCCAGATCAACATATCCTGGAATTTGAATGGTATATTACTAGGCATAGACAAATACACTACTTTATAACCTGGATGTCCTGCAAGAAGGGTTGGATTTGATTCTATAATTTGTACACCTGGTATATTCTTTAGTGTACTATTAAGGAATTTATTATATTGGTCGAGTGTTATATTTTGTGAATAATCAACTCTTGATAATGTCAGGTGTTCAGGGACTCTGTCTGCAAGGTTTTCTAATGGCGCGTAGAATGCAACTATGTTAGTATAATCCCTCATTCCATTTTCTGATACCCTCCAATCTGAAGGATACTGAATTTTTATGCCATAAGCAGGATTCTGGTACGTTAACAGATTATTGCTATTATTTTTAGAGTCTGTCTGTGCTGAGGATTGTATGACAGAGAGTACTGACGATGATAACAACAATGAACTTAATGTAGACAATAATCCAAATACAGTTAGTAGTCTCCTTTGGGAATGCATACTAAATAGCCTATACATAACGCAAGTATTAAGATTACCGATACAGATCGTTTGAGTATATACTTTGTTTATTTATGACGTGCTCAAGTATCCCGTTTGAAGCAGTATGGAACAAACTCAAGATATAAGAGATATGTAAGAATTGGTAGAATGACCAAATCATAGAAGACATCAACTTGTTGATGGACACCGAGGTGAAGATTGGGATACGATTATTATTTCTGTAAATTTATCTCATCTACAATAAATGTATGAATTCCTACTAATAGTACCATTAGCTACAACGTCTCTGATTATGATAAATATTTTGATCCTTGCAGCCGGATTATTGTCAGACTCGTTCCAAATCACACGTGATTATGGCTTTATTCCTGATAAGCAATTTCATATTAATAGTATTGACAGGAGTTTTGGGTGTAGCAGCTGCTGCTGGAAATACTAGAGCTGATTATACTTCAAATTGTATTTGCTGACTTTGGCTCTATAGCTGCAATTCCAATAGATTTCACTGTACACGTTGATGGGTGCATTGCAGGAATATTTTGTACTAAATTATTCATAGGAATTGAACCTAAGAAACGAGCAAAATACTTGATGCCTTCGGGAATTATAATCATGATACGTGGCGGACAGAATAATTAACGCGAGGGCCTCAAACTTTCTACACTGACGTGTTTTGCTAATTGGTTTGGGTTCGAAAAGTGTTTTTATTCATTGCATGTCGTAGTAGAGAGTTTTCGCCATAAACCAGATCGATATCACCACCGCCTGAGGTGGTGCGTGCAATGGGTGTAACATGCATCCGCCACTGCGTAAGTGTACGTGGTGATATCTAAAAAAGATGATATGTTTGCATCACCAGTCAGGCGCAATCAGCAGCGATTATCATAAATTATTCTCGAGTATTCAGCCCAAGTCATAATAGACTATTTTGCAAGAGCAATATCAATACCATTTTGCTTAAGTTGCCTTTGAACATTTTTTAGTATATTTTGTGTAAGGTTGTCAGAACCGTTGTTATTAATAATAGACTGATTACTTTTAGATGTCATTGTTGATGTAGATGTAGATGATAAGGATGACGATGAGGATGTCTTGGAAGTAGAAATATAGCCAGGTGCAGATGCCTGTACAGTGGTCTTAAAATTGATAGTGCTACTATTTTTTGAGTTTGGTTTTATTTCCGCAGAGTACGTAATCTCTCCGCTGTGACCTACGATTTCTTTAGATGTACCGTTAGAAGTAAAGACAATCATCAGTTTTACAATTGCGTTATTGATTTTCTTGCCAGTATTCGCATCATAAGCTATAGCAGTTATAGTGGATATACCTCTACCGTTAACAATATTTTGTGCTGACTGAATTGAAATCGATAACGGTTTGGCGTTACTATTATTATAATTATACTTAGATGTAGATGGAGATTGTGTCAACTTAGCAGATAGACCTCCCCCAGATGTAGTAATTTTGTTACTATTATTTTCTTTTTTTAAGCTTTGTGAAGTAGAATTGCTTGTGATATTACTATGGGTGGCTGGCGTTATTGCTGTACTATTTGGGTTCATAGTGATATTACCTCCGGTTTTGGATTGTGGTGGTTGTGACCGATCTAAAGTCGAATTTGTTATCGTCTGGTTATTCCTGGTAACCGTTGATGATAGTGGTGTCGATACTCCTGTTACATTTACACTAAACCATTTAATCAAGTTATTAGTGGTGTTAATAACATTGGCTGAGTTAGAATTAATATTACTCGCCTGTAAACACGATAATCTACCTGTTAGCTTATTTTGCCCCTCTTTAATGGCTCCAAATTTGGTTGAAAGAGTATAATACCACTTAGAATAGTCATTGACTCCCTTCGGTCCCCCTGCTGTTGCATTTTCATATGGTTTTATATTATTTGCAATGACCGAAACATAACAGCGATTATCATCCTTATTGTTACCAGTACTAGGGCTAGTAGTGTTAGTGCCGGTCGCACTCCCTGAAATTGTAAGAGTACTGCCAGTTGAAATGTTCTGACCGTTGGTCGGTGATGTAATCCTTATGCTGGGTATTTCTGTTTGACCTTCTGAAAAGATCACTATACTGGACCATCCAATGAAAACAGTAACTATAACTATAACTACAATAGACAGAAAAGATAATGACGAGAGCATAGACTTTGATTTCATGAATCGATCACTTTTGATATGCCATCAAATATAAATTCGCCTATTTTGGTGTAGTTTCCTAATTCATGTTATCGAACATATGACTCAATATTTTTTCCTTCAGATGGTAAATCCACTGGTTCAAATTTCCTGAAAATGATGCTTGATTTGAATTCTGCATCGAGTACTGCGTAACTAATACGCTCTATAATTATCTCCGAGGATTTTTGAAGCCATCTTCAGCTCTAGCACCTCGTTCGTTCCTTCATATATCGTAATTGCTCGCGAATCTAAAAAATGTCTTGCTACTCTATTGCTCTTTCTATAAGCATATGATCCAAAAATTTGGACCGACCTATTAGCTGAATCAAATGCAGAATTGCTCGCATGAAATTTCGCTATAGTAGATAAGTTATCTGCATCACTTCTCAATAAATAATAATCCTTATTATTTCGGTGCCATTGGTGATCCTCAGTTTTTAACTGTTCTACGTAATCGTGCAGATTTTGCCTAGCCAATGCGGCGCGGTAGACCAGCCAGCGTGAACTTTCAATGTTGACTGCAATTCTAGCTAAATGTTCCTGTATTAACTGCTTTTTCGCTAGAGGCGAACCATGCTGCTCTCGTGCCGTCCAATATGAAACAGACTCTTCTAGGCAATCTGTCATTACTCCCACCGCGCCAGCGGCAACGCTAAGTTTACCATCTATCAATGCACTATATGCAATATTCAGACCTTGGCCTTTTAATCCAAGCAAGTTCTTTTTCGGAACAACGCAATTGTCAAAATAAATCTCTGCATTTTTGATGGTGAGTAAGCCTAACTTATTTATCATTTCCTCGGTTGAAATACCATCAGAATCTCCATCGACTATAAACGCAGATATTTTTCCAGGATGACTTCCATCGGCTTCTTTTGCGTAAGTTGTCACTACCTTTGCGCATGTCCCATTCCCAATCCAGTGTTTTTTTCCCTTCAGCAGAAAGTAATTACCTCTATCTTCAAACTTCATAACCATAGACGAAGGATCGCTCCCAGCCATTGGTTCGGTCAAGGCAAAAGCCATTATACTCCTGCCATCACAAGTTTTTGGCAGATATTCACTCTTTTGGTCTTCATCTGCCCAACCCTGAAGAACCATTTGACCTATTGAGGTATGTGCTGAAAAGAATGTTCGCAAAGAATTGCCCTCTTCACCTATTCTTTCAATAGCGAGGATGTATGTTAGGATGTCGTATCCCAAGCCCCCATAACTTCTTGATATAGGACAGCCAAGCATTCCGATTTTACCGAATTCTGGAATTATTTTTTCGTTCAACCTTTCTTCAAGATAGCATTTTTCTTCGTACTGGCGAATTGATCTACAGATATCGTCAACTTCTTTTAGAAACGTTTTCTGTTTATCAGAAATAACGAAACTCATTTGCGATAAATTTGAAAATGACACAGGGTTTACTAATATCAATTAATGCAAGATATGCATATTTATTAGCAGCTTTAATCAGTTCTCTTGTCAAAATACTAAAGACATAGAATGTTGGAATTTGATTAATTCTGTCTAAAGTAGGTAAGTGGCTTTGATTCCGCAGGAATTGGGTGTGATCTTTTTTGGCTGGAAGAGATAAACCTCCAATATTGGAATGTCTAATCATACAACATGAAGAACAATCTCGTTTTTGAGGAGGTAAAAAAAACCGTTGAAGCTATACGATATTTCCCCAACGTGGGGCTACACGCCTGGAAACAGGACAACAATTACCAACCGCTCTATCTCCTGGATGGCTGAAATGGTATTTTGAACTCAAGCGTGCATCAGGGTGTGTTGTAGGAGAAGCACATAGATCTTCTTCATCTTACATGTATGACTGCAGAGAATGTGACGAAATTGGCTGGAGACTTATGCCTTATTTTAACGTGCGGTCATATGCAAAACTATAAGAAAACAAACCGACATTTGTCAGGCACTGGAATAAAGAGCGCAGTTAGAATAAATTGAAGGTCCAAATCGAGTCTAAAATTATCGCATATATTATACATTAATAAAGTACGTATAGATACCACGTTCGCTGTAACATATTATAAAAACTAACTAACCCTCATCCTGAACAAGATTTTAAATACCCCATGCGGTTTCTAATATGTAGACAGCATATATCTCTGTATGCAGAATATACTCTCCAATAGGAATGTAATTTTATATCACTGTTATAAAAACGGCATAGTGTTTAAATAGTTTCAGTATAGATCGAAGATAAGTGAATTAGATGCCAGTCGCAATAATTCCGGATATTAGCGAACAACACTGTATTGGCTGTGCGCTCTGTGTTGAGATTTGTACAGCTCTCGGTCCAGATGTACTGAGAGTAAAGCCCGTGGAAGGATGGAAGAGAGGTAAAGCATTTGTCTTTTACCCAGAAAGATGCATCTCTGACGGAGCATGCATTGGTGTTTGCCCAACAAAGGCAATCTTCTGGATGAGACCGATGGACTATACGCCAGGCCAGCCAATTCCATTGAAGAAGAACGCAGTGTTCACAAAGGGCTGGGAAGAAGGATAACTTTTCTCCTGCAGTCCGAAAAAATTCCCTTTTTTTAACTCTAGACTTTGTATTGTACTATAAAGTAGATTGCTACTTAATTCAGGATATTAATATCTTAAGTATAGCATGATGCGTTACTCGAATATCTCTTATTCAAGATCTATAAGACATAGATTGTACTAGAATAATCGTCTATTAGTAATGTAATATCACTAACGATATGCTTCAAGCACCGTTTCAGTCAGAAATCGACCAGACCAATAAATAGTAGTCAGAATTTGCACCCGATGATTTTATCCTGTCCCTGCATACACACTAAATACGTTCAGACTTTTATAATTCCCTACCCATATTTGTCATAACGACCTTGACTTTGAATGGACAGGGACCGTCATCTAAGAGTGGTCAAGAAAATACGATCTAGTAGTTATGCTAGAGAAGACTTCGACGCAGCGATGAGGCCCTATAATGAATTAAAGAACGCAGGTCTAAACGCATGGTTAGACAAATACAAAATTCTTCCAGGTCAGAACTGGGGATATGAGATTCAAGATGCCATAGAACACAGCAGGGATATTATTCCCTTGTTTTCCTCTACGTCTGTATTACCTTTATGTGTTCAATGATTCCACTCTACACCTCTCGATTACAGACTAGTCATACGTTTAAACCATTGTCTCCTACTTGTATTCCCGTGCGCCTTTTCTGCTGATTTCCAGAATGTCTAATCATATTATACCTGCTTCGACTGGCTTTCGAGCAGGTGATGCTCTTTTGAAGCCTCTAATACCACCGCCACCATTACTCCTGCCTCTGCTGTACCTCAATTGTAGACCTAATTGGTTTTCATTACCATAATGCAAAATTCAATTATTCTCAACTGGTAAAGTCAACAAGAGCAAATATAACTACAATAGAAGCGTGACTAGAAAGTTCTTATAGGTCCCAGGGGTACATTTACAAATGGAGGACATATACTATTACTACTCCAGCAGCAATTTTATAACAGCTTGTAAGATGAGGACTTAGAGATGCAGAAAAATTTTATACAATTTAGATTGTTCGACGAGAAGACTAGTTCGAAGCCTAAGTTTTGTGTAACTTGTGGCCTTAATGCCACTCAGGAGGCTTTGTTCAATGTGGGCGATGGGGTAATTTTAGTAGAAAAATATTGTGATGCATGTGCAAAGAACGTGAAGTAGACAAAAAATGACATAATTCGCTCAATATCTTAACTACTATCTGACTTTTTGTTGTTGTATTACTTCTATTAAAGACGAGCTGGATGCACACTCTAAAGACCAATAGAACTCTTTTGGATTATCTCTAGCTTTTAGACCTGCATGCGCAAAATATATTGTCGGATCCAGTTTAAACCCGTTTACGGCTTACTCTCATATCGTTGTGTAATTGAAGTTATTACTAAAGAACCCTTACTAAATGCATGCTCAATTGTCCCTGTTATGTGCAAATATGTTCTCGATGAGAAGCTCATGCATAGGTGGCTGCCTGCATAAGCATACTGAGGGTAGTCTAGATTTTTCTATATCTTCCTTGTCCGCAATTCAGCTTTATATTTCAAGTTACATGGTGTAATTCTCAATCTACAACCACAGCATGGACACCATAATCCATCCCTCTTCAAGAAAATTTCACATATCTCACAATGTTTTTGTCCTATAGAATAACGGCCACTGCCAGTTTGTTTCAATGCTTTATGACGAACCCAAAAAATACCTTCAACCGCCGACACCTACCGCCAACAATAATTCAAATCTAGAAGGAGGACTCCGACGATTATTTTCAAAACACCAAAATCACTAGCTAATTACAAGCAAATGGAACAGACAATATGTGATCTAGCACTTCCAGCCAGGAAATGTGAAAAATTATCCGATCCGCAGAAATCGAATAATTTCTCATATTCAAATAATAATGTCTCCGAAACGTCTTCGAAATCGAAGTCTGGTGAGAATGTTGTCCCCGAATGCGCAGCCTCAAATAAGACATTCAAATGCCTTTACTGCTGCGAGTATTATCCAAGCGATGAAGAGCGTGTCAAACACATAGAATATGAACATCCAGGCAAAATGTATTGTCCTACGCCGGAAGATTTTCGTAACCGACGACTCATCAATGAATATTTTACTTCATTGCAAAGCATAGATAGTTGGCGATATTATTACTCTAAGCGTTTGAAAGTCCTGAAAATTTCACGGGACCCGGAGTCTGATTTTGCAATCAATAGTAGTCCAAAAATCTTATGATTTTGCCACATCTAGTACATTTTAGCGCGGCCTGTAAGATTGTTGCCGCAGATTCACACCGGGCCCTGTTCAAATATTCGTACACATTTAGTATTTCATCTTCTGTTCCCGTTGGTGCTACAGCCGCCACCACCGAAGCCGCCCCTAACATTACTGGATCCGCCACCACCACCAGCTGCAGATGCTGTTCCTACAACGCTGTTTGGCACGATTCCTATTAGTGCTGCTGCACTTAAAACAGTAACAATAGCAAATATTCTCTCGAAATACATGATCAAAGCAGTAAATATACAACTATTTATCTTTTATCTGGAGGTTCTTTAATCTCTTATCATTTGATTTCTATATGTTCTTGTCAATTCATTAAGGAAGCCTTCATACTTGTCCAAATCAGATCCAAAAGATTTTGAATTAATAGTATAATCATATTTTTCAAAAAATTTGCACAGCTTAAATATCTGGTCATCGCTTATACCATAATAATTTTGTAACCTAAACAATGTCATTACTGCGTTATTTTGGCGCGCAGAAATTTCTTTCATGGTAAATACTCGCGTTCTTGTGTTATACAATTCCTTTTTCATACCACCCAATTTGTTATAGTCTTGGACATCCTCGATCACACGGTAATCTCCATTGACAAATTATACATTTCAGCCTTTTCGCTAACAGCTGTATGAAACGCGAACAGCTTATATAGTCCAATTCGAAGCCGAATAATTTGTTCAGCTAATGGTAATACACTTTGACATCTAGCCTTTCTCAATTATCTTGCAATGCTCTCTCTTCGTTTTAACGATTTGATTTTAGAGAATTCCTCGATTATTTTCCTAGGATCGTCTCGATATTGTTTGATGTTATTAAGTAGTGTTAAAAGCCTGTTAGTGTCTTCAGAGGAGAGATTATGTTTACTTAATTCCGCCTTGAATTGCTTGTACCGGTTTACGGTTTGTATTTCCACATTTGTACTTTCTAAAATCGCGCGTGCTTGTTGATTTCTTCTTGAAGTCTTTGCTCTTCTTCCCCTTTAGTTTTACATGGCCCCTACAAGTCTGCAAGTGGTATTGATTCAGAGATTGATACACACGCGACCTGATTTGCGACGTCGATCAGCCTTTCGGGTTCGGGTGAATTGACCAAATTGACTAGGAACGATTCGATTTTGTCTTCATTCGTGCCCATATATTTAGTATAATTATTTAGTCTGAAAGAGCAAGCAAGCTCACTTAAGCCAATTCCTCGTTTTTTGAGAGAGATTGTTAATTCTCTTACATTATCATATTCTGAATTCTCGACTCCTTTTTTCCATTATCGCTAGTGAAATATTGGATTCATCAATAATAATACATATTGAGTTGTGATATGTATATACTTCAATTCTTTTATTGTTGCCATCGTTACCATTGTTGTTTTCTATACCCCCCTTTGAAGGTCAGAGTAATATCAGGATCATCTTCTATAATCAAAATTCTCTTCGACGGCTGTCTCACCTTTGCGGTAACGGTGCCATACACTGACCTTGTTCAAAAAATCGGGTAGTCATTCAAACGGTCCTTTTACTAACACCATACTATTTACTACCGAGTTGTATTGTCACATTATTGATAATTTCGTCTATACGTTTAATCAGATCTTCATTGCCAATAGGCTTTCGAATGAAATAGTTAGCAGGTAAAGAGAAAATATATCTGAGTATACTCCATAATACATTTCTCCTGCTGTAAGAAAACAGATCCTAAGATTCTTGTCTAATTTCTTAATTTCCCTGTAAAATGAAAAGCCATTCATTTCGGGCATCTTAATATCAAGAATTGCTAGATCGTAATAATGAGGCGTGAAATTCTCTAAAGCCATGAGAGGACACTCATACGAATCAACTTTGAATCCATTTTGTTCTAACGCTTTCTCTAATGTTGTGTTAATGTCGGGTTCATCATCAACTACAAGAATCCTCATTGACGTCTTATTGACTAATAGCCTCCCTTTGCTTCTGTTCTCTGCATCCCCTTCCTTCTTCTTCATCTTTCTAAGTGCTCGCTAGAGCAAGCTTTACCTCCTTGTACATACAAGGGCTTTATCGTCTTGTCGTGTATCTTGCAAGCTGTAAAGTGCCAGACTGCTTCAAGTCCTACTAGAGTTACTACAAACCCGATTGCAGGATAGATCAGATATTCAAACATACCAAACAGTGTCTGGCTTCTTATTTTACTTTGATAAGTAACTCTTTTGATAAATCATAAAGTTCGTTTAGTGCGGTGGCAAAGCAATAACCCCTGGTATCAACGAGTTCCTGATTTTAGTCGTGTCTATTAATATGAGGCATAAAAGAAGAAGAACCGTTCATTTGGGAGTTATCATCACGTACTCTGTCAGTGCGAGCATCTCCAATCACATTATTGCCAGTTGTCTAGACGCTAATTGTTATGTGCGGATATCATACTCCAAACTATGCTTTATATTACTAATAACAGAAATTACAATAAATCTTTATGAGGTTTAATGCTTCGTCTGTGACATTATTTCTGGTAGTAATGTTAACCCTGTTGATGCCTTCAGCAGTATTATTGGCCTTCGGCCAAAACTCACAACCTACAACAAATTTCGCCCAAAGTAAATATGAAGTAATAAAGACGATTCGTTCGCTCCGATTCGATTTTCCATATACAGCATCAAACAATGATAGAACGCATCCACTTGTTTATACTTTTGTCAAACCTATATCTGAGAGCTGGATTCTAAATGTAGACAATAATGTATCTTATGCGACTAGACCCGATGCCAAGACAGTTATAAAGTTGCAGGAACCTGCACCCAGCGAGAAGTTCATTGAAATTGCAATGTATGGGGATAGTGCGTCTAATAGGTTTTGGGCAGCTGTAAATACGAGAGAAGCCGGATATATCAGACTATATGATAAAAACGGTATTGATGGCTGGTCAGGATCACAGCCAATAATTATTGGATACGATAGCAATCAAGGGTTATCAATCAGTATTGGCGCAAAGGTTCTGGTGGATAGATTATCTGTAAATGGTTTCACACTTGGTTCAATTGCGGTTTATGGAAATGATGACCCAAATTCTCCTCCCAATACATATTCTGGCAATATATCGTTTGAGGTGCTCTGGGGAAAGCCTGCTGATTCTCCAATATATTATCTGCCACTTGTTATGCTAGTTGGAGTCGGTGGTGTTTTAATTGGGTTACTTGTATTTAAGAAAAGGGACAAGATTGAAGCTAGTTGAAAAGAATAACAGCTTTCAGTTACTTTCGGTAACATATATAATCAGACTTTTCGGAAATAGCCGTAATAAGTCAATAGCTACTTCGATCGACACTATGGAATTGATCATGGTAAATAGGTGGTGGAAATACGTCGAGCCCCATCAGACTGGATCTGTGTGAATTCATTTACGATTTGGGTTGCTATACTAGGAAGAGTGTAGAAACCCCTCTGAATTTTTTATACTCAGATCTTATAATTTGTAGTATACTTTCAAATATCATACAAGCGATTAATAAATCTAAAATGGATTATACTTACATCCCCCTTTCTTCCGTCTTTTAGGGCAGCACTAGCTGGTTTGAATTGGGTTTCCTTCTTCCAGCAAGCAACAACTAGACTTGCATCTATTCGGCGGTCTTAATGATTCTTTTCAACACATACGGAATCTCACTCAAGCTAGCGATTGTATAAGTTGGACGTTCAAGTCCGCTCATTGGTTCTTGTAATTTGAAAAGTGAGTTTGTGGTCCTGATTGTTTTCATTCCCAGTGCATTTGCTGGCTGGATATCTGTGTCTAGTCTATCACCAACCATAATACATTCTTTTGGACAATTCACCGCGGCAAGGTCCAATGCTAAGTGGAATATTCTGGGATCAGGCTTAGCAATTCCAACCTCCGATGAAATGACCTTCACCTTGAAAAATCGACTTATGTTAGAATCCTCCAATAACCTTACAATATCTTTAGTTTGATTAGATATTATTCCAAGATCAAGCTGCCTCGAAAGATCGTTGAGGGTTTCTTCTGCGTCATCAAAAAGGCGGAGGAATTTTCTTCGTCCCTCTTCAATTTGAGGTTCTAATCTTTTTGTAATAATTTTGCCGTAACCAGGTTGAGATATTAATTTGCAAACTTCGGTTACTAACTTCCTAACACTTTCATGACCTATTTGGCGGTTTCTAATAACACTGTCTCTTACTGCCCGATAATTTCGACTATCGATTCTTGCGCCAAACGCATTTAATATCTCTAAGAATTCCTTATCAAAGTAATTAATAAAATCCCACTCGTTTACTAAAGTCTGCCCGAGATCAAAGAACATGAATGGTCTTTTCATACAAATTCGTGCTTGTGGCGCATTGGAATCTGATTAAATTAATTAAATTAATGTCTATCTGTACCTCAAATTTCGGGGGAAAATAACACAGTCACTGGATGCAAAGTTTGAGGTGATAATCATTGTCATTTACCGTTGACGCTCTGGTTCGCTGGTAATTCAAGCGCAGCCATCGATCCTCCAACTCCATTGTACCCTTGAACTTTACCTGTAGGAAGAAAGAGCACCATCTCCCAGAGATGGTCCGCCCACCATTATTGGACCGGCAACATTAAACTTCCATGGTTCTTGTCCAGTATCCTTATCCAGTGCCAAAATTGGTCCTGATCTTGTTTGATGTGTCATTCTTGGCTGAACAAATTGACAGGCTTTTCCATGATACCGATGTAACCGGGGAATACTACTCCATTAGTAACCAATGGTGATACTAGTGGAGGAAACTGTTGCGCTGGTAGTATTTTATAGATAAAAATAATATAATAAAGTTCTTTCAACATGTTTTTATTGATGCAAGTTCGCAACCAATTATTGGGTAAAGGCAAGATAATTGTAATTGAGGGAGCCGATAAAGCTGGAAAGCTGACTCAGTCTAGATTATTAATCGATTCTTTAAAACTATCTGGTCGAATATGTGTTGTTATGGATTTTCCGGATTATACTACGCCAATTGGGATGGAAATAAGGGCCTTTTTAGACGGTAAACGCGAGTATTCCAATGAATTAAAACATATGCTTTTGTCAGCCAACCGGTGGGAAAGGAAAAGAGAAATAGAAAGTATGACAGAGACGGGCACGATAGTGGTAATAAACAGATACTACCAATCAAATCTTGTTTATGGCGTCTCAAATGGTCTTAATATTAACTGGCTAACTAACCTGGAACGGGGTTTACCCAAAGAAGATATAGTTATAGTCCTAGACGTTAGTCCTACCGTATCGTCCCAACGGTCAGAAGCGGGAGATCTGGACTCGTTTGAAAAAAATCAGAAATTGCTTTTAGAAGTAAATAAGAATTATCGTAAACTTGCAAAACAGTTCAAATGGAAAATAATCAATGGTGAAAAAAGGAAGGAGCAAGTCCATCAAGAAATAATGAAGATCGTTAAACTCCTGAATGTCATCTGATTATCACGCTGATCGAGTATTAATTCGACTAAAAACAAATCATTTCAGTTGTTTTCGTTTGCTAAAAAACAATCGTTAATGACTCCCTTACGAGACCTCGAGCACCGCTCTTCAAGCTTAGATGATCAGCTACAAGAGAAATGATAATAAACTCGACGCATATAAGCTGATTGGAACTCACTATAAACAATAGTGAACTCGTCGCGTTCAAGGATATGACACTTTACAGGGCGAGCCAGAAAGATAATAATAGTCAGTATCTTGACATACAGTAGATTTAATTTTCTGCCTTACAAACACAACCATCAGATCGAGCTATGAAGTTTGCCGGAGAAATCACCGATCCAGTTCATCAATATATCCGTTTCACCAATGTCGAAAGAGAACTTTTGGACACTGCCGCGTTCCAACGTTTGAGGAGAATAAAGCAACTCTCTGGCGCACACTTGGTTTATCCCAGCGCGCAGCACTCTCGATTCGAACACTCACTTGGGACGATGCATGTTGCAGGCTTCGCAGGGGAAACTCTTCTTGCCAAGGGATATCTCAGTAAAGAGGAAAGTATTCAAGAGTTACGATTGGCAGCTTTGCTTCATGATATAGGACATGGACCATTTTCACACCTATTTGAGGAAATGTTAGGCGCAAAATGCGACCTGACCCACGAGGACTTGGGGAAGAAAATTATCCTCAAGACAGAGATTAGCGATATTCTGAAAAAGCACGGTTACAATTCAAATGGTATATGTAAGTTATCATTTGGTGAATCAAAGATAAAATTCTTTAACGAAATTATCGCCGGCGCACTATCGGCAGATATTATGGATTATTTACCTCGAGATGGATTGTTTACTGGAGCTGAATATGGTAAAATCGACTATCACAGACTAATAAGTTCGTTTGAAGTGGTCTCGAATGCCCATCTAGCCATTAATAGATCCGCCCTCTACTCATTTGAATCAATGTTGATCTCTAGGTACGAAATGTTCAAGGCAGTCTATTTCCATAAAACCGTCAGATCGGCCGAAGTCATGCTTCTTCATTCAATGAGGCTAGCAGATGAACAGCTGAATTTAACTGACACATCCCTAGATAATTATCTAAACCTGACTGATGATTCAACTCTTGAGAAGATACACTCTCTTAATAAGAGCAATGAGGTTGCAGTCAGACTAGTAACAGATTACAGGAACAGAAAATTGCTAAAATGTGTTTATGAAAAATTCTTACACAAGCACGATGATATCTGTAGAAAAATGGATAGACGGGCACTACATAATCTGGCATCACAGATAGCAGAAGGCGCAAGGGTCCAAGAAAATTCCGTTTTTGTCGATGCATCGAGAGCATCATCTATGCCGCTGACGCCCACTAAAAAAGAGATAAGTTCGATATTGCTCGTCGACAAGGAACGGGCATATGAAACGCCCATCTCAGAGATTCCGCTTATTGATTCTGTAACAGGCTTTCTTGATATGCTAAGAGTATATACAACCCTCAAAAATAGAGAAGTGGTGGAACGATCTGTTAAAAAGGTTCTTGGCGAAGAAGATTCCATGTACCAAAAGCACAGAATCAGGAAAAGGTAAGTTTGACATGAATAATATCAATCTGAATAAAAAAAGAAGAATAGTCATAAAATTAAGTGGCAGCATATTCAATACTGCTAACGGTAAGGAGTCTATCACAAAATATGCTAAGATGTTATTAGAAATCAGTGACAAATTTCAACCAGTAGTCGTGACAGGAGGGGGAGAAATTGCCCGCCACTACATAAATATCGCAAGGAGTCTCGGGTCAGATGAAGCAAATCTGGATATTATAGGGATTGAAGTATCACGTTTGAACGCAAAGCTGTTGCTTGTTACATTAGGAGATCAGGCCTTTTCCCAAGTTCCAAAAAATCTTGAAGAAGTAGCATTAGCAGCAGCAAGTGGTAAAATAGTAATTGCAGGCGGTTTGCATCCTGGTCAAAGTACAAATGCGACTTCAGCACTTATAGCCGAAACAGTAAAGGCTTCAAAGTTTCTAAATGCTACCGACGTGGATGGGATTTATGATTCAGATCCCAAAATAAACAGAGATGCAAAATTATTTAAAAAGATTACAGTCAAAGAATGTATGGAAATTCTAGGAAATGAAAGTTCAATGGCAGGAACGTATGAACTAATCGATATTGTTGCCCTTAAAGTGATAGAACGATCAAGAATCCCGACACAAGTTTTGCGATCAAACGTCAACAATATCAAACATGCAATCAATAATAATAACAAATACCATGTCGGGACTGAGATAGTAATTGACCCGACGTTGACGAGAGCCGCAACGGTCAAGAAACGGTCTTAATCATACCCATAAATTCTTGAATGCCGTCTGTTATCATCTTTCTATATATTTCCTCACTTTTTTGTATAGGCAAAGGTTTTGATTGTGCCTTTGCATACCCATCTTTATCACAGATAAATAACATTGCCTCATCTCCCCTCGCTATTTTGCCAGCAAGCATTTCCTCACCTACTGGCTCAAAACCTTTGTCGCTTTGCTTGATAGTATACGTTAGCATCGCGAATCCTGCATAATCAAATAATTTCATCTGAGCTTTTTTTGCCCTTTCTTGCCCAAGGAAAGCAGCCTTATGATATTGCATATATCAAATGAATTTTATTTTGCCATTATCTATAAGCTTTCCTTTCCGGGATACAAATGTTTTCGTGTTCGATATTCACCGATAATCAGTAACGTTGTATTGACACGCGTGGTTTTTTGAGCGTCGTTTGCAACATTAGTTAGAAAAAAGTGCTGACTTGTTGCCATTTTCCAACTGCTGGATTAACCTTGGAAGGGACGTAATACTTGCGGAAAGTACGTGTTTAGAACTAGCTAAACCAAACGCAATTGCAAAATTAACCTTAGAAGGTTAATGGCATTTGAATATCAATCAACACAGCGGCTTTGCTACCATCTGCTATTAGTCCAGAGCCAACTAAACCACTTGTGCATGGCTAGTAAATGATGGAAGTGCAAAGTACAAGTAACTAAATTCCAAATAATTGCTCCTGACAATCCAGCAAGATGACGGGTGGCATAATTCCTTTTCCGATACAATACAAAAGGCTCAATAAAGCCGTGAGTGTATTTTCAAGGTTTTCAAGTTAGGAGTATGCAAGAGCTTTGAATAATTGGTTGAAATCTGCCTTGGCTGTTTCAACAAATACCCAAGTATTGCCGCCACCGCCAATGATTACAGTCCAGTCGCCACCAGAATATGACCATACCTTTTGTGGCACCCATGTGGTCTTAGTAAAGCGCGTAAACGCTCCAGCCAATGTATTAAAGAGCATTGAAACGGTAGCGCAGAATTGAGCAGATACTTCAGCAATTTCTTTCGCTATATCGGTGTTTGATCTATATTCAATGATTTTTCCATCTGATGCGAATTCACCAGCCGCAGCTACGCCATCAAGTGTTAACAATTCATCGAAATTAACCATCGCCTTTAGAAAAAGAAAGTCTTATATTAAAGGTGCGAAATAAAAGTATGAAGGATTTTTTTACGGCTACACATTCACTTCATGCATCCCCCATGAGAAAAGCGTACCACTTATAGAATAGCGGACGTTAGACTTAGAGGCCGAGGGAATGTAAAATTGTCTCGACATGAACTTGAATTGGAGGATTTATTCTTGAAAACCTGAAAGAAGTTGATACGCTTTACAGATCCGTACAATCAGACATTTAACTAATCTTAGACACGATGGATGGGCTAATATCCGGTTCAAACGGTTTTCAGCACGGCCCTTATGATAGTACTTTGTTGTAATCTTACCATGTCGGTTTAACTGGTTTCTCAACAGCAACGACAAAGACTATTCGGCTTTCTTCGTCCTTTTTTTGGTTCTCTGTGTGCGGGAGAAAAGACAGCCACATAAGAAAACGTCGAGTTCAATCGTAATATAATACTATCCAGAGATCTGGTAGTTAATTGATATCTCTGGAAAAATAGACACATAAATATTTGCCTTTAGTGCCAGTTAGTGGAGAAATCGCAATCTTATTATCATCTGCAATGTGCATTAATTCGAATTGCATTTTTGTTGAGTTGTCTTGCAGATGAACGTCAGCAGTAATAATTCCTTTTTTTATAGTAGGAATTAGATAATTCAAGTAAAATAGATTGCTAACTGGGTAATGAGTATTTACGAAAGGATCCTTTCTTCCAGATATCATATTACCCCGTCTAGATTGACCAACAATTAGTTTCCCATCATCGTCAACTACAGCAGCAAAACTGATATCTGCATTAGATGATAATGCAATGAAGCATATTTTGCGTAAATAGTCCCGTCCTTTACCCATTAAATGTTTTCATTCAATTCGCCTTCATAATCAATGTGCTAGAATATTATAGAACTGAGTCTTTGATGGATAATCAAAAAATTTCTCTAGATAAATCCAAATAATATATGTTGTAGCACTATCAACACTATTATTCCCTCCTCATCTCCCATTTCCACCATTCCCGCCGTTTGCATTACCTCCATTGCCACCCTTTCCGCCAACTCCATTAGCAATGCCTCCATTTCCCCCATTTCCGCTGCTACCGGCTATGCCTCCATTGGCGGATCCTCCGAGACCTCCTCGCTCACCATTTCCACCAAAAGATGAACCATTAACGCCATTTTGGCCATTCTGACCGTTCACACCATGAGTTGCTCCTATCCCTGTGACGTTCACGCTCTTAAATTTTGTAAAATTAGTAAAGCTTCCTATACAAGATACTTTGAAAGTTATTTTATTTTGCCTTGTTTTAAAGCTGCATATTTAGGAGTAATAGTATATTTCCGTATAGAATAATCGTTTGTTCCTCCATGTCCTGTTGCTGCTGCCTTTTGGTATGGTTTTATATCATCTAGAAGTACTAAAACTGTACAATCAGTATATGTCTTATCTGCTGCGGGTGCAGGTGAAGATATTCCTGATACGATGATATTGCTATCAACCGGAACCTGCTGACCTTTATGAGGAGAAATTATTTTTACAGAGGGTGTCGTTGCAGATGATGACGATATAGCAAATGAAGCACCAGTAATACACCATGAGCAAAAAAAAATACGGCTATTATTGTGAAGAAGAGAGCTACCCGTACGGAGTGATTAAAATTCCATGTTCGAGAGTACTTTTCCATTTCTGATGTGTATGATATTGCCTATAAACACTATTTATTTAATTTGTCTGCTGTTTGTCCTCGGAAAAGGCTTCTATCTATTTTCTGCTTCTTAGAATCAATTTCTCAGATTGCTTAGATTTTTTCTGTAGCTACATCGAGTATAATCTGACCAATATACGTATTGTAATCTAGGCAACGTTTTAATTACGATATAGCAATTTGTAATTTATGCAAGGAGTTCAAAAATTAAAGTGCACCTCTTGTGGTGTTATGTTTATGTCGGAGACTGAGACTGGCACAACGATTTGCCCGGGATGCTCTGAGAATCAGTCACATGGTCACGAAGCTGAGAATCAGTCACATGGTCACGAAGATATGGGCGGTTGTGGTTGCGGACATAGCCACTGAACTTTTTTTACTGGGTGAATCCCCAGATCAAGCTGTAAGAAACGCCTTCCC
>DAOM01000217.1 GCA_002501855.1 Candidatus Nitrosopolaris nunavutensis | reverse complement strand
CAATGTTATATATTGGCTAGTTCTGATCCATGACGTTGTATTACAGCTTTGCTGAAACAGAGCGTATGACTTACCCCGACGCGAGATGAGCAAGAAAACATTGTTAAAGTCAGCGATACCTTGACCGATAAAATAATTTCGCATTTCAGATCTACCTATTGATCTGAACAAACACTTATGCAATAAGCTTCATCGCGTGCCCCAGAACAAAAGCCTAATGTTGAAATTAAAAAAAGTGTATATTATTAGAAATATCAGACCTAGTAATCGCGATGATGTCGAAAAGAGTACAGCATTTTATTAAATGGCAGGCCATGGCCCTGCCTACAGCTCAGGAGTTGACCACATTGATCTTTACAAGGCAACCAAATGACATGGGCAGTTTCTACCGTACCACAGAATCTAAGTGGCACCTAAGAGCATCGTCCTTATTACCAACTGTGAGTTGCTGCTAGTAAGGTTATATATCGGTCAGTCTGCCTCTTCCTGGGTAACAACCAATGTCTGACAATAATGTGGAACAAAGTTCCCCCGAGCTGACCAATAATGCTGAACCGAGAAAAAAAGTGAAAGCAGTGGCTCTTTTATCTGGAGGTTTGGATAGCAGCTTAGCAGTCAGAATAATGTTAGAACAAGGGGTTGAAGTCGAAGCTGTAGCGATTAAAACTCCATTTTGCGATTTTGATTGCGGTAAAGGATGTGGGCATAGGGTAAAGGAAGTTGCTAGTGATCTCGAAATTCCTCTAAAGACGATTTATTTTGGTGAAGAGTATCTGAGAATGCTTAAGCGGCCCAAGTTCGGATTTGGCTCTGGAATGAACCCTTGCATTGATTGTAGAAGCATGATGTACAATGCCGCCAAGGAACACATGAAGAAAATTGGTGCAGATTTCATTGTTACAGGGGAAGTACTTTACCAGAGACCTATGAGCCAGAACAATAGGGCTTTGGATATAATTGAAAAAGAGACAGATACTCAAGGCAAGGTGTTAAGACCACTCTCGGCGAAATCCTTACCCATGACAGATATAGAAAAGGACGGCTCAGTCAGACGAGAAAACCTTTGTAACATCGTAGGGAGGTCACGTAAAAGTCAACTAGCCCTGGCAAGGAAATTTGGCATAGACGACCCTCCAAATGCAGCAGGTGGATGTCTGTTAACAGATCCTCAGTTTTCTAAGAGAATTAGAGATTTGATGCAATATTTAGATGATCCAGAAAAGGTTCCAAGTATCAACGATGTAGAATTACTAAAGGTTGGCAGACACTTCAGATTATCACATGCGGCAAAGCTGATCGTTGGTAGGGATCAGAACGAGAACTACATAATGAGCTCTTTGGTGATTAACGACGACATTGTAATCGAGGCAGAGGAATTTCCTGGACCAACTTCTATTCTGCGAGGCAAGAATTACGAGGACTCGTTGGTGGAAAAATCTTCACAAATAGTTTTGCGTTATTCCGATTCTCCACGTGGACACGAGTCAAAAGTAAGAGTCAAGTACCACGGCCAAGTCAACGTTATTTCGGCATTTCCAATCGATAACGGAGAGCTAGAAAGTTTACGAATCTAAATCAACCACTCAGTAAATCACTTTTGACCACCATGACTATTTGCAGATTGCGTCGAGTTGTCTTCTGAAAACAAGAGTAGATAGATTAATGCAGACTCAGAACACGCCCATCTATTTAAAAGCAATAACTCTTAGAGATATGAGCGATATTCCAGGTATAAAAGATGATGCAAAAAAGCACATGATTCTCATTTTGCGAGTTACCCCTTTGGCGCAGAAAGACGTTGTCGAACTGCGCAAGGCAATCGAGGATCTTTATAAATATGTCCAGTCAGTTGGCGGAGATATTGCTAGATTGGGAGAAGAGCGTGTAGTTATAACCCCTCCAAGTGTTAGAATATGGCGTGGTACTTACGATTTGAAGTAATCGCACGTCGAAAATCGTACCTCTCGAATTAAATTTCCTCTATCTCAAATATCTATTCATTATCTGGACTTCACATCAACTTAATTGCTTCTTGGACCATTGGGTGTTGAGTAGGTATCTTGAACATTTTGTTCAAGGAGCTTGCTAGATTCTGTACACTTGCTCGTTCACCATGATTGACCAGAATCCTCCGGAGCTTGGGTTTAAGTCTATTAATGTAAGCAACCGATTGATTATAATCGCTATGACTGCTAAATCCTTCAACTTTCTGCACCTGGCAATTGATTGTGATAGTCTGGCCACATACGGAAATTTCTCGTCCCCCTTCTTGTATATACCGGCCCGGTGTACCAGCCGCTTGATACGATGTCAAAATTAATTTATTCCGCGGATCTCCTGAGATTTGTCTGAGATATCCTACCGACGGTCCACCAATTAGCATTGAAGAAGGTGAAAGGATTATAGCCGGTCCGTTATCAAGCCTTGCAGTCTCGACAAAATTAAATTCCTCTTCATGAAAAGGTGCTTCTTCGGTATCTAATACCCTATGGTTCATTTCTCTGGAAAGATATTCTGGAAAAACTTCGTGTATAGAGCTGGCTTCTAAAATGATCTTTTCTATTAGCATCTTTGTTTTGTCGATTTTACCTGCCTTCATGTGCATATGAATAATCAACATAAGTTCTTGCGCTAAGCCCACTGAGGGCACAGGAAACAAAATCTTGCCCCCTCCTGAAATGGTATCGTTGATGCTATCTATAAGACATTTATTTGACTCTTCACGCTGAGGGAATATGTCTTGTTTATCGCCGTATGTGCTCTCGATAATTATTGTTTCAACCCTCGGAAAATTCCATATAGCATTATCTAGCGAGTATGTCTTACCAAACTTTAAATCGCCAGTATAAAGAAGGTTGTGATCTCCATTTCCAATGTGTAGATGAATTAACGCGGAACCTATGATGTGACCGGCGTTGCTCAACATGAGTTTTACATCAGGGGAAATATCTGTAACGATTCCGAAGGAAAGAGGAATGGTATGCACAACCACTTGCTCGATGTCTCTTACCGAATACAGGGCGGCCGAACCCATATTCTTCAAGTATTCCCACTGCAGCAAATACATTAGAGGCAAGGTAGGTTCCGAGCAATACACCGGTCCGGCGAATCCGAATTTAAATAATGAAGGCAAGAAGCCTGTATGATCAAGGTGTGCATGACTTAATACAATAGCGTCAAGTTCGTTCAAATCAAAGCCTGTTATGTCAAATCTAGGAAAACTTCTAATTGACTCCTGGCTGGAAATATTTATGCCGCAATCAAGTAAAATCTTGCTTTCATGAGTCGACAGAATGATTGCAGACCTCCCGACCTCGGCAAATCCCCCTAAAGTGATTAAACTTGCTTCCACTATTTCGTCTAGCCTAAGCCTAAAAATTTTCTCACCTACTTCTTTGTAGAAGTGAACTCGTTGAGTAACGGTGTCTTGCAGTATCTTATTAATTTCCTCTATTGTTGAGATTGTATGCGGCGCCTTTCTGATTTCTACCTTCCAACCTGTTTTTTCTGCTAGCTCAACATTGACAATATCATCATTAGTTTTGGATATTAACGAAGGTCTGTCTGCAAATATCACGGCCTCTCCCAAAGCTGGGTCAAAGAAGATATTGGCTACACCAATCTCAGTCGGGAGTGTCTTCCTTATTAGTTCAAATGCCTCGTGCTCAGGTATTCGTAAGGATTCGTCGATACGAATAACTATTCTTTTTTTTATGGTGTTGACCATATTAGAAACTACTTGAGCATTTTTCAACAAATAGCCTGGATTCTTTGAATATAGAGCTATACGTGGTCCCTCGTACTCAATTTTTGTGAGTTCAGCCTCGCTTGGCAAATTTTGGAGTATAGCAGCCATAATATTATGACCTGCGAATTCTTGGTCGGGCTGTTTACGTTGCATTTGATTTTAATCACTATCTTTATATTTTTTCGAAAACATTTATCGAAACTAATGCAGCACTATTACATTCCATCATCCAACAATCCCATTTAAAGAGTGTTTCGACAGATAATCCTTAAAGTGCTCCATAATAGAAATAAAATTGCTCAACTACCAATTATAACACTAAAGTTGAAATACTAAGTGCATTTATAATACCTCACTGAGATAGCTTGGAAGACAGAGACTCACGTACTAGTGAACAACGAGGTAGCTACGGTAGCAGCGGTGGAGGTTACAGGGGCGATAGAGGTTACAGCGGAGGCTACGGGGGAAGAGGTGGCGGAGGGTTTGGAGGGACCAGACCATTCAGACCAGCCCCAGTAAAAGTTGGTGAAGAGTTTGAGGTGAAGATTGAATCGATGAGTAAAAGAGGCGACGCAGGTGTGGCGAAGGTGGAAGGGCTGGTTATCTTTGTTGCAGGCACAAACGTAGGCGACACTGCAAAGATAAGGATAACAAAAGTGGGCAGAGGATATGCGACAGCAGAGATTGCTGCAACTTCAGATACAACATCGCAGATAGCAAGCGAGCCTTCTGCTGAGGACACTGCTTCAGGAACTTCCTCCACAACAGAAGACCAAGAAGAAAATAAGGATGTAACCACACATGAGGAAGATGCGGAAGAAAAGCTGTAGAGGTTCTGATATGTCGCAGAAACTGATAACTTGAGCAATTCATAATCACGTCCTGATCTGAGTTACACTTAATTTTTGCAAAATCTTGTACATTTTCTGAAGCCGCACTTTTGGGCTGTACGATTATATGTTTAGAGACGGTACTGCCTCAAATTCGTAGAGGAAACGTCTTATTCATGCAAACAAGATTAAATATATCTCGTACTTAACGTGGTTGCCATGGCATCAGCGCCTACTCACTTAATGGAACTACCCAGAAAAATATTGATAGGCGATGGTGTCATTTCTAGTCTTGGTGCGTTCGTCAGAGATATCGGTTATTCGGCATCCAAAGTCGCCTTTGTAACAGGGAACACCGTAAAAAGGAGAGCAAGTGCAGACGTTACGTCGTCGTTTCAATCAATGTCAATAGATGACACCTGGTATGTTGTAGTTGATTCGTCCATCGCTTCTGTTAATAAATTAAAAAAGTCACTTGCAAAGGCCATTCCAGATATCATTATAGGATTTGGAGGAGGACGATCCGTTGACGTAGCTAAAATGACCGCATTTCAGCTAAACAAACCATTCATCAGTGTACCTACATCAGCTTCACATGATGGGATTTCTAGCCCATTTGTTTCGATAAGGGGCTCCAAAAAACCGTATTCAGTAAAAGCAAACACCCCACTTGGAGTTTTAGCCGACACTACATTGCTTGCCGAAGCACCTATCCGTTTAATGGCAAGCGGGTGTGGGGACCTTGTCGCGAAGATTACGGCGATCAAGGATTGGGAACTTGCCCGAGATGAGAATAATGAATATTTTGGAAGTTACGCAGCTAACCTTGCATATATGAGTGCAAAAATTATATTGAATGAATCGAGAAGGTTGCGGGTCAGAAGCAGATCCGGAATTCGTATTGTTGTGGAGGCTCTCATCAGCGCTGGGGTGGCAGCTTGTATAGCAGGAAGCAGTAGGCCTTGCTCAGGTGCGGAACACCTTTTCAGTCATGCCGTAGAATACATCGTTGGTCAGAATTATGGGCTTCACGGGGAACGAGTCGGCCTGGGTACTATCATGATGGCTAAACTTCATAACATTGATTGGGAGATTATTGTAGAAACGTTGGAACGAGTCGGTGCACCGACAAAAGCAAAACAAATAAGATTGAATGAAGAGCAACTAGTTCTCTCCTTGCTAGCCGCTCAATCGTTGAGACCTGACAGGTATACAATTCTCAGTAAAGCCAAATTAAATAAAAGTTCGGCATTTGAACTTGCTAGGTCGGTAAAGGTTATTTAAGATGTGGAAAAAGCCCTTATGCACACACACCCCTTCACTTTTCTTACTCGCTCCTAGACACTTCCATTGCCCCAACTTCTTGGCTAGAGTGAACGTCGTCTTCTGACTCCTCGTTAGACTCTGTCGAATTGGTCGCCTTGTAAGTTTCTACGAATTTAACGTTTGTGATGCTACTAACATATTTGAAGATGTCACTGGCTATCCCACGCTTGATAACTTGTAATCCTTCGGTCAGAAAGGTTTCTTCTGGGAACTGGATAGTTAAGTTTGATCCTTCAAGAATGAATTTTATTTTTTCATCGTCAAGCGGCAGTCTTCTTTTCATCAATGAGAGCACTTTGTCATTATCACTTTCTAGTTTCTTTATTATGCTCACCTTATATGTTAAGGTCCGACCTGCTAATCTGTGATTGAAATCGACCTGAACTCTTCCTGATCCTACGAATCTGACAATACCTGTGCGTTCATCAATTTCCACCTCATCACCTATTCTGACTTCGTCTGCTTTGTCTCCTAGTTTCCTCTGAGCGACCATTCTCACCTTATTCGGAATCCTTTCTCCAAATCCTTTGTCTGGAGAGACATCTACATCGAGTTTATCGCCACTGTTTGCTTCTGCCAAAGCCTCGTCTAGACCCTTTAAAACCCAACCTTCACCGACAGAGACAAGTCTTGGTCCATATTTGCGCGTCGGGTCGTACAGATCTGAATTTTTGGCGTCTTCCTCACTGGTGGTTTCAAAAATTTTGTTGGTATCTTTAATGTTAGCTGTATAATCTATCAATATAAGGGAGCCCTTCTCTAAAGTCATGAAATTTGACATCCGATTTACCTTATATTAATCTTCATGGGAACGACGGTACCAAAAAAAGGTTAGATAACACTTTCAAGTTTTTTTAGTGCAATAGTACCTGCATCTGGACTCACCTTTAATCCCAAAATGTTCATGACTGATGCGATAGAGGACAAGGTTCTCATCACATGATACTTACTAACCTCACCCATTGATCCGATTCGGAACACTTTACCCTTGAGGTCGCCAAAGCCGCCGGCAACAAGAATCCTAAATTGTTGTGAAAGTAATCCTCTAAATTTCTTGTCATCCATTCCCGGTATATAGTTGATAGCAATTACTACATTGCTCCTAGCATCTTGCCTCGCAAAAGGTGATAGGCCCATCGCATCCAGACCTGCGTAAAATGCATCTGCGCAGGCTTTGTGACGCGCAATTCTTTTGTCCAACCCTTCCTCAAGAACCATGTCGAGTGCTACACTGAAAGCATTGAACAGTGGCAAGGCAGGAGTGAATGGGGTTTCAAAATTTTCTTCGTAATATTTGAAGTATCTTTTTAAGTTAAGGTATTGTGTTGGAGGAGGGTTCGCTTGCATATGTTTTTTCGCCCTCGCGCTAATCGACATTGGAGATACTCCTGGTGGCGCTGCCAACGCCTTATGGGAAGCTGTTACACAAATATCGACATTCCATTTGTCAACCGGTAACTCGTCGCCACCGAGAATTGAAACTGCGTCTGCAATGAAAAAGGCACCCCTTTCGGAACACAATTGACTCAGCTTGTCCATATATCGCAAGGTTGTTCCGGTAGACGTCTCGTTGTAAACTGCATATATGGCTTTAATATCCTTGTTGCGGTCAAAAGCATCTTCGATTTCCGAATACGGTGGATTCTGACCAAACGGTGCGGTGACTCTTATCGCATGACCTCCCCAGCTGTCTATCAGGTCTGCTAGACGTGTTCCGAATTCGCCGTTAACAGGAATGATCGCTTTGTCGTTTTTTCTGATCATATTGATAACAGATGCTTCTACTGCGCCTGTCCCTGATGTGGTCAACAAAACGATATCATTCTGTGTTTGGAATACCCTTTGTGTCTTTTCAACAATGGTCTTGTAAAGACGACGAAAGTCATCACTTCTATGATTGATAATATGTGTTAGCATAGCGTTCATCACTCGATCTGGTACGTTGGTTGGACCAGGAAGCATAACGAGGTATTCCATGTTGGATAAATGACCGAATTACCTTCCGATATTTATAATTACATCGACTGTCTGTGTGCTAAAGGCACCGACGTTACGCAACATTGTTAGCCATAATGTTTGTTGGTCCATTTGAGTATTGACTCGTAGCAGATATTACGCCGATCTGCTCTTAAGAGTGCAATACGATCATAAGCCTGTCCGATCGTAATATGTGAGAATGAAAAATCGTCGCTCGAGAATCATGCAAATTGCATCAGCAAAGGGGTTCAACACTGTAGCTGCATTTCAGCCCGAAAATGTGTTCTATCTTACCAATTTTTGGGGCGAGGCGATTGCTATTTGCAGCAATGATAGAACTTCGTTGGTAGTTCCTAAATTGGAGGCTTCAAGAGCACAACAGGATTCCAAAGACTGCGAAGTGATTATCTCGGAGAGAGGATTTCAATTAATTGACACGTTTATCAATGCGGTTAAAGACAAAGTGGTATGTGCAGACTATGCAGACTACCCTACCGTTGAAGCAATCCAAACGAAGGCCTCTAAAAAACACTTTATTGTTAATGCAGATGCATTACTTGAAGGACGAATGATCAAGGAGGAGAACGAAATTTATGCAATATCTAAGGCGGCAAAAGTCCTCGATGATTTATATGAAATATGCACACACGAAATCAAAATTGGGCTATCAGAGCGTGCTTTGCAGGCTAAGATAATATTTGAAGCCATGCAAATGGGTGCCAATTCTGCATGTCTGAAATCAACGTTGAATCCTTTGATAATCGCGAGCGGTCCAAATGGGGCCCTGCCCCATGCACAGGTTTCCGATCGTAAATTCGTCGATGGCGACATGGTAGTAGTAGACTTGACTCTCCGATATGCCTCGTATATAGCAGACGCGACTAGAACTTTTGCATTAGGTACAACGGCAGCGGAAACCAAAGAAGCATATGAACTAGTCAAACAGTCTCAACAACTAGGGATTAACTGCGCTGAGGAAGGCGTCGTTTGCGAGCGAGTAGATAAAGAGTGCAGAGCATTGATCAGTTATGGGGGATACGGAAATCAGTTTATCCACTCAACGGGACATGGAATAGGTCTTGATGTCCATGAGCCCCCTTGGTTGAGGACTCCAAACCAACAGGTTTTAAAGAGAAACATGGCCATAACTATTGAACCCGGGATATATCTAAATGGTAAGTTTGGCGTAAGGATTGAGGACAGCGTCATTGTAGGTAATGGGCAGGCGAAGAACTTAAACGCTTTCACGAAAGATCTTCTCGTACTCGGCTGAAGCAGACGGTTTACATCTGAATTTTGTTATATTTAGCTGATGCTTCTCGCAGGTCGTCAGATCCAATCTGGATACTAACGGACCCGAATGCCACATGGGCCTGAATGAGGCATTCTAATACCATTTCTACTTACAATATGAATGCGATATTAAATTCCTTCGAGGGTCAAAACGTACACATACTCTCACATGCTATATCACGATGAAAATTATGAACTTGATATTTGATAGACATTCGGATCGAATATCAACCCGGCACGGGGTTTGAACAGAAATAAATCAGAAGTACAGTACAGAGATTATTATCTGTTGGAATCTTTTTGTACTTGGCATAGATTTGCAATTGTATCAAGTATTTTTCTGGCTACCTGATATTTATCTTGCAGCGGCATATGAATAACTTTCTTCTGTCTATCTATTATGAAAACCTCGTTCTCGTCAGAACCGGTTCCACAACCTTTCCTACCTAAATCATTCGCTATTACTAAGTCTCCATCGCACTCGTGCAATTTCTGAAATGCCTTATTAATTAAGTACGAATCTGAGACATCGTGTTCCGCTTTGAACGCGACTAAAAAGAGTTTATTATTTCTGCTCATAGGCTTAACTCGATCTATTATTTTTGTCGTAGGTAACAGTGGTAATACGAATTTGCCTTTTTTAGTCTCTATTTTTTTAGGCGATGTCTGTTGAGGGGCAAAGTCCGTTATTGCAGCACAGAAAATAACAATATCATATCTCTTTGAAGATAATTCCGACAAGATAGTTATCTCCATTTCTCTGCTTGTGTTTACTTTGATCACATTTCTTATTTTTATTGGGACGCGTGTGCCATCCGATCCATGACCGTATACAAGCGTAACTTTTGCACCTGCAAGCAGTGCTCCTTCTGCAATCGCAATTCCCATTTTACCTGAGCTTAGATTCGTGATAACCCGAATAGGGTCAATGTGCTCGACTGTGCTCCCAGCCGTCACTAGAATGTTCTTCCCTTCCAACGAGAACGATGTATTCATCCCGTTAAGTTCTCTCATAACCGATTGCAAAACCAATTCCGGTTCCACTATCTTGGCTTTGCCCTCTTCAACAGAAGGTTCTAAAAATTTCACGCCTATATCCTTTAACCGATCGACATTTTGTCTGATTATGTCGTTTGTATACATCGACTCATGCATAGCGGGTGCAACAATGATGGGGATTCTCGAACCAAGAGCAACAGTCAAAACAGAAGAAACAGTTGTGTCGTCTATCCCATTCGCAATCTTACCTATCGTATTAGCAGTGCATGGGTAAACAAGAATGAGATCTGACATACCAGTATCAGCTAACGCTATGTGCTCTAATTTTCCAGTTAATTTTGTCACAACTTCATTACCTGTAGCCCATTTCATGATATCGGCTTTAATCAGCGTCGAAGTAGATGATTCGGACATTACAGCATAGACATCTGCCCCGTGTCGCATCAGTAGACGTGCTAAGTCGATCGCCTTGTAGGCCGCGACACTGCCTGTGATACAAAGCACTATTTTTTTTCCTAAAATTTCTTTTCCTTGCGTAGCTACTATGTCTTTAGATGGATGTCTCCCCCTTTTATCTGCTAAATGCATTCAGTCACTCAACTATTTTTTTTTGTAGTATTTTTTTGCAATTCTCTGTATTCATTAGAATTCATATGAAAAACGTTCTCTTCTTCTGGAAATTTCTCACTTTTGACATCAGACCTATAAAGTGAGACGGCTTGAAAAATGGAATGAGATAAGTCGGCATATCGTTTCACGAATTTTGGCTTTATATCTTCATATATGCCAAGCATGTCGTGTAATACTAGGACTTGACCGTCGCAACCAGAACCAGAACCTATTCCAATTACTGCCACAGAAAGGTCTTGTGAGATGATGCTAGCAACTTCGCTTGTTACCATTTCGAGAACTATGCTAAATACGCCTGCTTGTTCTAGGGCTCTGGCCTCCGTAATTAGTTTTTGTGACGAATTTTTTGTTTTACCTTGCACTTTGTAGCCCTCCCATAAAGAAGAAGTCTGAGGCTTTAGCCCGATATGCCCCATGACCGGAATGCCCATGGAAACTAATGCCTTTATCGTATCCACTACTTCGGTTCCCCCCTCAAGTTTTACCGCATCGCAGCCAACTTTTATAAATCTTATAGCATTTTTTATAGCAGCACCCATGCTATGTTGATAAGAACCGAAAGGCAGGTCGGCCACCACCATTGCCCGTTTTGTTCCCATGGCTACTCCCTTGCAAAAGACAAGCATATCCTTCATTCCAACGGGCATTGTACTTTTATACCCTAACATAACCATACCCGCACTATCGCCTACAAGAATAATATCGACACCTGCCTTGTCACAGATCAACGAGGTAGAGTAGTCATATGCAGTCAGCGCTGCGATTTTCTCTCCTTTTTTCTTTAGCATAAGAATATCATTGACGTTGTTTCTTCTGACAAGTGGGTTGGTGTTATTGCATTTTTTTTGATAATGCCGCTGCATTTTTACCCCCTTGAATAATTTTTAATGAATGTGCAAGGTTCTCTTTATTGTTAAATCCCATGATAATTTTGGTGAGTATCGCATCGTCTTTGGGACATTTGAGTTTTCTTACGATGGAAACCATTGTTGGCAATGCTCGGGTAATATTATCTACTATTGTAATTTGAGCCACTCTCGCGGTTCTAGAGAGCGGGTTCAGATCTATCGCGATAATCTTTTTGCCCATCTTGACAAGGGCCTCCGCTCTGTCTCCATCTTCTAGAGGGACAATAACAACGTCAGCCACGTAAATACCATGGGGGTCTACTCTTCGTCGCTCACTTTGCAGTTCAGATATTCTTGCTGAAGAGCGTGAACCGACCCCGTAGACCTTTCTTGCGCCGTTTTTTATTAGTTCTTTTTCGATAGATCGCTCTCGCCGTTCGTCTCTGTAGAAAAGATTTACCTCTAACAGTGCATTCGCAACTTTGCTTAGCTCGACAATTTCTTTTGCACAAATTGCAGCAACATTCCCATTAACAGAAATCACCGGATGCCTTGCGAGTAGTAGCGCGGTAGATGCAGTAGTTATTGCAACATGGGCAGATTCGGTAGTCCGCTCGCCTAGAAGGTAATCGAAAGCCTCTCCCCTCCCATGAGCTATCAAACCCTCTGCCGCGACCAATCCCCGCAGAAAACCATTCACAAGCTTCTCTCGAATCAGAAGTGATTTCAATCTGGGATGGCTCGAGGGAATTTTGCCACTCATTAATACTCTACAGCACTCTTGCACCGATATTGTCTATGCCACATGTGAATAATTGACCGTTATGGCCAACAAGGCACTGTTCCGCCTCACGGACCCGGTCTTCTGGAACTATTGTGAAAATTGTGTCACCGAATAACGCCACACTAGAGTCAAAACCGTGTGATTTCAAGCTGCTAATTGGATCCTTGCATCGACCCTCTGTCAAACCCACATTTGATACAAACTCATAGGCCATGTTTACAAATTCTCTTATGTCCACCGCAGCCTTTAGATTGTTTAACCATGTGTTGTCGTGCCAACCAGATCTAAAATCAAAATTGTCGGATAGGATCGATTTAGTAGAAACTGGAGCCATACAGAATATGATTGCCCTATGGCCCTTGAGTTCAATTTTCCTGATAATGCCAATCCCTGGTGCTCCAGCACTCGTCCGCGTCTCAAACCCTCCCGTATATTCTGCTATTACAGTCCCTAATCCTGTTCTGCATACAATCTCAGCGTAGTGAGCAATTTGCGCTGCTTGTTCTGCACTTAGCCCTACCTTCAAAGACTGGTTAAGAGCATATGAAAGACTGAGAGCTGCTGCCCCACTTGAACCTAGTCCAAAGCCAATTGGGATCTCGATATCATGTTCAATTTTAATATAATATGGTCGTTCAATAAATTTCAGATATTGTTGCAAAACTAATTGTGATACGTCTGCATCCACAACAGTTCTCCCGTTAATTGAAATTTGATAACGGGAATTGCGATCGTCGAACAGGCTAACAGTCGTTGTAACTCCTCGATCGATCGAAAACCCAGCACCCTCAGATCCCTGATACAGAAAGTGCCGACATGGAACGGAAGCTCTCTTTACGAGACCAGTAATATGACCTGGGCTAAAGGCCTTGGCTATAGCAACGGGCTGTGTAACGACTGTTGACACATTTAGTTTATAGAGTACATAAAATATAAAAATAATGTTTAATTAGTATAAATTAGTATAAAATATTGATTTGAAGTACGCAAGGAGGTTACAGAAAATAGGTAGTAGTATGCTTATTTCTTTGCCCAGTGACTGGGTTAGAACTAACCGTCTGAATAAAGGAAATACAGTGATCATTGAAACTAATGAAGACAACTCAATCTCATTATTTCCGTCGGAAGCAAGTGACAGCCAAATAAAAGATGTTACTATCTTGTACAGCGAATCCTCCGTTGACAGCCTGATCAATCAAATATATGGTGCCTACCTTCTGGGCTACAGTGAAATACGTATCAAAGGCAAACGCCAGATCCTCTTCGAACATCGAGAGCACATAAAGCTAACGATGAGAAAACTCGTGGGTTTGGAGATAGTGGACGAGGATAATTCAAACATTGCCATACAGTTTTTACTTGATGCTAATACTCTAGATGCAGAGAAAATCCTCCGGAGAATGAACTCAATTGTAGGAGGGATGTACCGAGATGCCTTGGATGGCCTAAGGCTGAAATCAGAAGGTATTAAGAATTTGATTTTTAGTCGGGACGATGAAGTTGACAGGCAATACTTTCTGCTTGTCAGGTTAATTCGCAGCGCAATGGTGGACCAGAAATTGGCACGGAAGCTTAACTTGAGCAATATCGACATCTTGGATTATAGAATAGCAGCCAATCATCTCGAAAGTGCCGGTGACTATATTGGGGAATTTGCATCGACAGTCCCATCTATTTCTAGGACTAAAATTGTCGATGAGATTAGCGAAGCAGGTAGTTACGTAGAGAAAATGCAGGAAAAATCGGTGGCTGCTTTCACCAAAAAGAATAGATCTGAATCCATTGGGATGATCAAAATGTACAACGAATTTAGACTTATCATGGACTCGATAAAGGAGTTGCTCGCAAAAATAGAATTGACCGATTACGAATTAACTATTGCAGTTCTGAATTCTATTCATTCCATGGATAAGATTGCAAAATGTTGGGTTGACGTAGCGGATTTGGTCAAACCTGTATATTTAACATCGACTCTTCAAAATGCATAGAGACGGCTCGGTCATCCCTATGAATATAGTACAATTGGAGCATTTGATAGAAATGGGAAAGCTCTAGATTTAGAGATTGTCGAAGCTCTATGAAAGCTTGATTAGCGAAATCCAAAGTCTCAAATATGGAACAAGACATTCGTAAATTCTCCGTCTGATTTGATGGTGCAAATATTGCTTTTTTTCGTAGTCTACCAAATCTAATTTAAGCCATTATTACAGTTCAAACTCTGCTCTGGTTTTGTTCTCTCTAGTCTTGAGGTCTTGAAGGCAAACTAACGTATGAAATCCTGGACACTCAACAATGTGGAAGAATTTTCTGTACTTCTCTTATGTGACAATGCGACACTGCGTGACGCTATGCTTTAATAACTGGAGTCATTATTATTTATAGCGATAGAATGCGTCAAATTAATTACGTCTGTACTGCATGTTCGCAAACTTTTACTCGCAAATACAGCGGGATGAGGCACAAGCATAGAACAGTACATCGGAGGTTGTCCGTCTCCTTGACTATATAGTAAGCAGAGTATCGGAACAATACCTAGCTAGCGACCCTTCATGGTACAGGAACAATTAGGTAGGGCAAACTTCCTCTGATAATAACAATAGTACTAGCTTTGGCCATTGCAGACACTATAGGGAATCAGTTCAGACGTCCGAATTTGACCCAACATGAATTCCTAGGTAATACGTCTACTTCAACAACCTTCGCCCAATAGACCTACTCAACTCGAAACCAATATGAGTAATAAAACTTGAATGCCGTTGTCGTCGTCGTCATATCCGCCACCACCATATCACTCACCCGAATCACAACAAGCACAACATCCATTGAACGACAGAATTAACGAGCATGATCAGACCTCTGTCCATTTTGATAAGGTGGGAGAAAGAACATCAAAACTTGAAGAGCTCAAAAGATTACTAAACAAACATTATCCTCCACAGTATGCAAGGCACTTTTTTGTACGTATTGCTTATTTAACTAGTCAAGGAATGGATGATGTGTACAGACGACAAAGGCCTTTTCAACAAAAATCACGCTTTGCATAAAGGCAATCATGCAGCTCTTTTAAGATTCTGGCAGTAGCTCCCCAAATTACCTCGTTTCCGTACGTGAATTCATAAAGGCTTTTTGTAGACATAGCTTGATGCTCCAGATCAATTTTTTGCGTATCCAGTAGATCAAAAAGAGGAGCATCAATAACCTCCTGCACTTCGTTGATCAGAATTTGAGGTTCTAGAATCCTCTCCTGTATAGTAACAAAAGGAATAATAAAAAATTTTGAAGTCAATGTTCGAACCGATTGCAAACTTCCCAAAATATCTTTCTGTTCTATGATCAGACCGATCTCTTCCCTGGTCTCTCTTGCAGCTGTATCGCATAATGACTTATCTTGTTTCGAAAATGCACCTCCTGGAAATGCAATTTCTCCTTTGTGGGTCTTGAGTGTCGAGTTTCTCTTCGTCAACAGAATTCGCGGTGACGATTGGGTGTAATGGATTATTACAAGAACAGCAGCCATTCGAAGGGACGGAGACGAAGTCAACTGCGAGGGCCATTGCGATAAGATCTGTCGGAGACTGAAATTGAGATCCTCTTTGTTCAACATTACCCTGTAATAGAGATATCAAAATTAAACGTTATATCTGAAAAAAAAGCCCTTCCGTTAAGAGAGATGCTGGGGGACCGACGACAGTAGGTCAACAGTAGGTCAACAGTAGTAGTAATCACGCGACGAATGTCGAAATTGTAGAATTGCGTCCGAGTTTAATAGTAGGTTACCGTTTACGATGATTAGCAGATATAATGAAGATTACTTTCGAATTAAACCCGCCAAAAATATTAAAGGATCAACGTTTCGATTTGGTCCTACTCAACCAAGAGATACAAAAATTTACTAAACGTGCATCTAAGTTGGTTGATCTGGTAAATGGAATTCACTTGACTGACTCTGTCCTCGGGATTCCTCGCATATCTAGTGTTACTGCGGCCAATTTGATAAAAAGAACTGGCAACCCGCTAAATCTTAGTTGTAGCGTTAGAGCCCGAGATAGGAATTACACCTCAATCTGTCAATTTGTATCTGATGCAATCCTGATAGGAGTTAAGGGAGTCCTGGTTCTGATGGGAGACGATCCTGTAGGCGGATCTATAGACTTGGGCTTAAAGCCGAGTAGTGTGTTGAAGATGCTAAATTACGAAAATTATAACTCTGTGATCGATTTTTATTTGACGATTCCTGCTAAAATTAAGAGTCCATCATCTATTCAAAAAAAAATTAATGCTAAACCAAGTGCGTTCGTAACTCAATCGATCGCATCTCTTGCTGAGCTAGGTGAGATCGTCGATGTTGCAAGATCTCACAACATCCCAGTAGTGGCGTGTATCATGGTGCCGTCTAATAATAATCAGATGTCTGCAGAAACGATCGGGTTGGATTGGAAAGAATATCAAAATAATGCAGTTGACTTTATAAAGGAGGCCGGAGATCTCGCAAATGAAGTTCTACTTACTTCACCCAATAGTTTTAGGTCAGGTGTAGAACTACTTGAAAGATTACGGGAATAGGCCTGACTAAATCAGATTGCATCCTCATTTTTACGAGCTGTAATTACTTCTGTAGCAAGTTCATCAAGAATCTTTCTCTGATAACTGTACAAATTGTTATCTTCGCTTAACCTCGGCCGCCTGTATTCAACAGCTATTTCCTTTTTGACTTTTCCCGGCCTACTAGTAAATATCACGACTTTGTCCCCAAGGCAAACTGACTCGGCTATGTTGTGTGTAACAAAAACAATCGTTTTCCTTGTTCGCGCCCAGATCAGTTGTAATTCTACCATGAGCAGGTCTCTAGTTTGTGAATCAAGAGCTGCAAAAGGCTCATCCATTAGTAACACTTCTGGGTCCGTGACGAGTGCGCGAGCGATTGCAACACGTTGCTTCATACCGCCTGATAGTTGGTAGGTAAATGCTTCGGCAAATTTTTTCAACTGCATCATGTCAAGAAAATGCATCGCTATCTCGTGTCTTTTTTCCTTTTCAATGCCAGCCATTTTCAAACCAAATTCCACGTTGTCTATCACTCTGAGCCATGGGAATAACGCATTCTCTTGGAATACCATAATTCTATCTGGTCCCGTTTCTCGAACCGGTTGACCGTTCAAAATTACTTCGCCAGAAGTTGGCTTGTCGAGTCCTGCTAAAATGTTCAGCAACGTGGTCTTGCCGCACCCTGATGGGCCGACAAAACATACGAACTGTCCCTCTTCAATATTTAGATTTATATTTTCTAGTGCGGTCACAGAACTCGCTCCATTGTTTGCCTCGAACCCTTTGGTAACATTCCTAAGCTCAAGTTTAGTCATTTACAAAGTCTCCTTCCTGAGGATATATGATGGGGTATTCTGTAGGATTTAATCTATACTGCCAAGAAGTTACTCACGTTATCCCAATCGCAGTACAACCTAAATCGTTGTTCAATCAATTACAAATGGTTCAAGGTGCATTACGTGTAGATCGACGTGGTATGAAAAACACAACAGACCTTTTAGGCAATATCTCCACAGAGAAGTCGTCGTTATGGAATAATTAGTAGAGCACATGGATTTTTGCTGAGTCAAGACACAGCATGGTAATAAATGAAGTAGCAATAAGAAGATTAACTCAATATCTGTGATTGATTTATTTAAGAAGATCCAGTATCTGATCTATCCGTGCATCGGTCTTAAAACCGTTAGGATCTAAACTTGTTCTAGAGGCTCTGTAACCAATCGAGCGTAGCTGCTCAATAATTTTTTGCAATGGTTTAGGATTTGTCATTAACCTGGATGCGATTTCATCGGAGAGGAAATAAAATGGAATATCATCAAGCTCTTCAGTGCATGTAACCAGAATTTTCTTCAGGTATTGCATTGGAGCAAATACTTCGTCATCTGTGTCCAACAAATAACTCATTTTTTTAACAAAATCCTTGTCGAACAATCTCGTAATCCACAAATAGCCAGCAAAACTGTAGGTGCTTCCACATAGTTCACACGGTTCTCCTCTATTATATTCTGTAACTGCATTCCTATTTCCGCACTTTGTACAGTCTCGCAAGTAGCCAATGCGTTTAAAGACCGAGTTGGCCTCAAGGCGACTAACTGATACCGTAAGGTATACTCTCAAATAATGAAGATTGGCATGGACGAATATCGGATGGACAACAAGATCGAGTCTTGCCGCGATTAGTGCGGTTAAAGATATTATTAGCCGAAGCGCAGTTTCACGTGCATAATGGTTGTTAAGTGGCTTTCCGTAGTATTTGCGCATACAGACTTGTGGGTGTACGCCGCACAGAACAGCCGTATCTGTAGCAGTGATGGAGACCATCCCTCCCTTGTTTACCGATCTTAGAAGGCAATCTATATAGGCTGATGGACTGCCGAACGGATCTAGGTCTACTATCGAAAACCTCTCGTAATTTTTTGAATCATGGCTCGTCAGAAATCCGACCACATCCTGTGTTGTAAAAGTACACTTTTGTGTTACCAGATTGATTTGAGCAGCTTTTTTTGCTGCGTCTATTGCAACGCTGTTTATATCGTTGATATAAATTTGTTCAAGCTCTGGGACTTCAACTGCGACTCTTAATGCTCTTGCTCCGATTCCTCCAAATGGATCACCAAAAGTTTTAGGATTTTTTTTTATCTCCGGTACAAATGTCTTGTATACAAGTACTGAGATATCCCGATTCAATCTGGCTGACGGGTTAAAGAAAGCTGGAACTTTTGGTGGAACTTTACCTGAAAGTGATGAGGCCGGGACCAATAGTCTCGTCTTGCCTTCCATGGTTTCTACAAACTCAGAGGAGCTCATAACAGTATTGGGCCTTGTATTTATCGTTCCGTTATTTATCAGTAATAGACACGTTTCGCCATCATAACTAATAATAACCTCCTTGATATGAAATCAACCCGCTACAAGGATAAATCGTTCTTGCAAAAAACCATTGAAGACTCACTTATAGGTGGAGTAGATGAGGCAGGACGTGGATCTGTTATTGGACCTTTGGTCGTTGCAGGTATAAGCATCGGAAAAATTGGCATATCCCGATTGCACAAGTTAGGTATAAGAGACTCAAAGACGCTGACGCCCATGGCCCGCGAAAATTTCTTTGGAAATATCGTAGGATTGGCAAACTCTCTTTGCATATCCAAATTCGACTGTCATGAAGTCGACAACTATGTCTTTTTTAACGGTCTAAACGAGCTTGAAGCGATAGGAATGGCTGAGGTTATCAACAATATCCATGCTGACAGAATCTACGTCGATGCGTGTGATATCAATCTAAAACGCTACAAAAATTCAATAAAAAAGTATTTGTGGACTCCAAAACCAAGGATTTACTGTTTGCATCATGCAGATTGTTTAAATGTAGTTGTTTCAGCCGCATCTATCGTCGCCAAAATCATTCGTGATAATGAAGTTGAACGAATTCGTAAGATTTATCATGACATAGGAAGCGGTTACCCCTCAGACAAGAAAACCATGTTTTTCATCAAAAAATGGGTTACCCGATACAAGTCTGCGCCCCATTTTGCCAGAAAATCGTGGAGACCTTTAAGAATTATGCTCGAAAGCGAGAGCGCATCTGCCTATTGAGGCTGATAAATTGCGCGTATTAATGCGTGGTCTTTATCAAAAGGCTTTAAATCTATAATTTGCTTAATACTAAACCTGTTATTTTGCAGTTTCGTTGCCTCTTGAGCAATAACAGTCTTGGGATTCAGAAGTACATTGATGCTCCTAGTTTTGACCACCAATAGCAATACACCATTAGGTTTGAGGTAAACAACACAATTCGCCATGGCAATTTCAGTTTGGTCAGGCTGGGCGATATCACAATACATTACATCGACTGTCCCGAAAACAGAAAAATAAGATCTAGGTTTCCGGGCATCCTCGAGTATGGGCACAATATTCTCTCGCTTAGAAGCTAGATTTTCTAAAAGCTCTCTCCCAACTCTTGAAGAGGATTCTACTGCAAAGATTATACCATTAATTCCAATAATATCGGAGATATGGCTTACAGTCGTGCCGGTCGAGGCGCCTATGTACAATACTTTGCTTTTATTCATGACCGGAAGGTCAGTGAGTCCATTTTGTAAAGCTCCTGCAAGTTTACTTCGGAATGGATCCCAGACTCGATATTCCTCTCCATCGTATTTGACCAGCTTCTCTCCGTAAACGTCAATACCTTTGACTAAATTCAAAGTCGCAATTTGCTTTTCGCCGTGGATAGTTATCCAAGCAACCGAGTCAAGATTGGATTCGATCAAACCTTCTAGCCCTCAATCTACTTAATTCCCGAAATTTCTTCGGCAAACTCCATTATAACCATGTTGAGACGTTTTCCCTTTTCCCCCTAGAATCGACGCTTCGAGAACTTTTTCCTTCGAGGGTTTCTATTTTTAAAACGTTTAGAATCCTCTGGATAAGGGGGCCGACCATGGGCTTTGTATCCATCGTTTCTTTTCTTTTGCACGCTAGGTTCTTTATATTTCTCTTGAATCTCAGCAATACGGAGATTCAGACGATTCGATATAGATGAATCCTTCACACCAGGGCGAAAAAGATCGATTCTTGCAGCAATGGCTAACTTTGAGGCCAACGCCCTTGCGATTTTCCCACGCTGCCATTTAGGTGCAGAATGTATAAGTGAATGTTGAAAGAGGAGCCCGTGTTTTGGCGGATTTGCTCCTGTCCGAAGCGATCTGAATAACGCCTTCTCTGCGCCCAATACCTGAATGGTACTAGCAGGAAGGATAGCCAATTTGTTTAAGCTTCCTGCTTTAGCAATAACTCTTGCCCCAACCGGTGCCGTCAATAACTCTTTGATGTTTGGAGCCACGCTTTCCATCAGGAATTCTACGTGTTCTGCTAATGTCTTACGCAGCGCTGATTGCGTGATTATTTGCTCTGCAAGCTTTTTTACAATTTCGATATTTTCTGCAGTTATATCGCCTCCTCTGCTCCTTTTACAAGCAGAAATTATTATATCCGCTTTTCTATCCTCAATACCGACGGCGTTCAAAATTTCCTCAGACACGTTTTCTCGAGACCCAGCCCTTTTTACAATTTCGGCATAGGCAGTTATGCTCGTAATTAAATTGTCCAGTTCAGGGAAGTGTAAACCATACCACTCCCGCATCCTAGCCCCTATAGTGTTAAGGATTTGGTCAATTTCGTCAAGAGCATTAATCGCCTGAGCCACATGGAGGTCTAATTTTTGCGATTCTTCTTTTACTCTCGATGACGATATTTCAATTGCAAAATTTCTTAATTCACGTATTGTATCTCTTTCATCACGTGCAAATCCATACCTAATTAGCAGCTCCTGCTTTTTGTTCTGAATTTCATCTTGTTCCTGCAGAGGCATCATGTGACTTTTAAGTCCGGCGGATCTCAGAACGTCATTTACATTCGAATTATTAACAGATATATAATCAAAATGGGAAAGCACCTCAATAATCTCTTCAAGTTCCATCGGAATCTTTCCTGACTTTATCGAACGGAACGATTGGGCAGGATTTGTGAATCTTCTCGAGACGATTAAATTGTTGTTCTCATCCAATGCGGCTAGACCCAATTCCAGCAGCAAAAGAGCACATTGATTTGTCATTCGTATAATACTTTTCTGTATCGTGCTATTAAAAAAGGTAGCCAAATGCATGCATATGCTGGAAAGCATGTATCCAGGATTGCTTACCACCAGACTGGTGTACTCGGCTAAGCCATTTTTTAGTCTTTGTGATATGCTAGGCAACCAATCTTAAAATAAAAGATGCAAACTAATTCAGTATTATTGTTCCTATCTAAAGGCAAAAAGCCTGACCCGGTTAGTCGGAAGGTCACGATGACCAAACAGGTTGCTGATGGGATTATCACATATTCCAAGTCATGGCATCCAAACGAAGGAATTTTAATTTTGAAAGGCAGGAGCAAGAAACAACAAATCATTATTGAAGGATTAGTCATTCCGCCCTTTTCTACACATGGACCATATTATTCCGGTTTTCCGACTTACGACTTGCCTTTCGATCTCTCTTATGTAGGGACAGCGCACTCCCATCCCTGTCTCTTATACACATCTC
>DAOM01000296.1:2407-5678 GCA_002501855.1 Candidatus Nitrosopolaris nunavutensis | reverse complement strand
AGATGTGTATAAGAGACAGTTTCGGTCATTGTCCGTGGCCCATACAGGGTATGGTACCCATGTAGGAGTTCCTCTTGCCCTAAATATAGACGGTCTGAATGCTACAGCCACAGAAAATATGAGTGCAAAAATCCCCATCAAGAAATAAAAATCCGCTACCGCATCTACAGGAGGCCCTTCATGCATAATACCGTATCCTAATCTGTTGGCCATTTGGCGAGGCATAACTTTAAGCGATCCGAGCTCCGCAAAAACAAAAAACATACCAACATACAAGCACATTACACCTACAAGCGATAGAGTAGTTGGAGTCGAGCCTCGCCAAAAGATACTCACGACGAAGAATACTAGCAAAGGCACCAGAATTGAATAAATTCCATTTCGAACGTGAGGATTTATTCCGCTTAGCAAAATAACCAAAATCTGTAAAATGATTATCGATACAAGACAAGCGAAACTCACAAGTGTCCAAAAGCTATTACGTTGGCGAAACCAATCTTGGATTTCATCTATGAATGCGCCCCTCTCCTTACGCACTTTCGCTCTTTTCAAGACACGATTGTTTAATGCAAGAAGTTGAAATTATACCATTCTATAAAATTCAAAGTCATCTCAGCAGCTTGGTATCTCCCATTTTATTGAGATATACCCTAGTCTTGTATGGTTTGCTTCCTTCCTTATGATAATACAAAATCTTCACTCCGTATTCAAAATCTAGGATTTCGATAGAATCTGTCGATTTTAGCGAACTATCGTAGTCTAGTAAATATTCAAACAATTCATCCTTATTTTTTCTGAGCTGCTCTATCGTTTTGAGAGGCGGAATTTTCAATAGACGGTATTTCATAAACTTCTATATAAGAGTGAAGAAGTCGATGCTTCAACCGTCGGCAAACCCCCTGATGGAGTAGACTCTCAAGATCTGGATCTCCGTGTTTGGTGCGATAAGAGGTGCCACCTAGCTCGCTATTTATGCGTCGTACGTTACGTTCTTTTCTCCCTGGTTAACAGAATTAATCCATTAATATCATTCGGGCTGAGATATGCTTCCCCCTTAGTTGCTTCAATAATCCCTATGACGGGGTCTTTGCATTCGGGACACAGCTGATAATAGATGAAGACACTAACGTTATTTCGATTTTTACCAACTAGAGTGTTACTCATGTGTGGATGGAAGTCAGTCTGGCAAGTAGGGCATTTCATATAACACATTGAGAAAACACCATAAATAAATCATTTTTTGTGCATATCCAGTGCGCTCCGAGGTGCAGTTATTATAATGCAGCCCATTGCTTATCATTAAAAATGCCGCTCCGTCGGGTAAATAATATTCGAAATATTACCGCTAGATAACATAAACGAAAAATACCCGCATTCATAAATCTAAATTTGATCAAATTTAATAGCCGAATCCATACTTCAAAACAGCTACCCCACTTCTGCTCTACGACGGACTATTCCGCTAGCAACGCACTTACATCATCCCTAGACACTTGTTTCAACGCTCTGAATTTAATGCTAATATACTTTGATGTTACGCTTCGATGACAATCATGACATAATGTTCTGAGATTATTATGATTATGAAAGAATTCTAGTGTTGCTCTAATTTTATTTTCAAGGGTATCGAATTTATATCCATTTTGCTCATAAAGCGATCTAGGTACGATATGATCGCACTCTAATTTTTTGGATCTAGCAAACCTTCTCCGATATCTGTACGGGTAGTTTCTTTTGCAAATCTGACACGTATAATTATCACGTTTGAAAATGTCAGATCTCACTCGGTCCCAATAAAAATTATGATAATACCAACGACGAAAATCTTTATTACATTTCTTAGAACAGTACTTCCTGTATGGTGACCGAGGATGATTTTTGCAATCGATATTTCTGCACAATAAATTGCCGCCGGTGTCGTGTTTGTCAAATTCCTCTATATACACAATTTTTCTTAAAGGAGTCTCTGAACTGACACCCATGAAATGCTAAGTTTGGAGAGTCGCTTATGCTTTCATTGGCCAAGAATTCTTTACTCTTTGCTTGATTTAATTCGTTTTAAACCTGCCTTTGCATCTACTAATTTTCTATTTCTATTTATCCTGCAAATGTCCTTTCGTACACACCGTATGAGCAGTGTACAAACGTTTGTGATAAACTAGTCTTCATTCCTTTGGACGACCATGGGAAGGCACTTAACACTGTCATGTCGGCTATCGTGACAACCACGACCACTGCAAGTAAAAATCACCCAAACCAATTGAGATCATCCAAAGAAGATGAGGCTTTTTGGGGACTATGGTTGGAGATTATTGCAGAAGGAAAAAACTAGGACACCAATATCGACAAGGAATTAGGCAGTATTCCTAATACCTTTAATCTGTACTTGATGATTATCTGGGGGAACAAAAAAGTCTACACGTACTGTCTTTCCATCCATTTTTACTGAAGCTTCAGTATACAACTTTCCATCCAATATGACAGATACTGGTTGATTTTTCGACATCTCCGGTATCTTCAAGCTAAATGGTCCGCCAGCTGGATTATAATGTTTTATTCCAAAGACTAGACTGTCTGTTGTATTGTCATATTTGAAATCACTGATTTGCACTACGCCGCTCATCTGATACGCTATAAATTGACCGTTACCTATCCCTAAAGTGTTCAATGCACTATTGTTGCCAACATCGATGTCTGCACAACTGAAATACGCAATATTTGACTTGATTGCTGGATCAGGTAAAGCAGCAAATGCTACAGTTTGACCTGTCCTAATGACAGGAAATAACTGACTTTTCACGGAATCGATCTGGGTTCCGTTGGTCTTGTGAACAGATGCCAAGATGGTTACGTTATGAAGATCGACAGGACTAACGTTTTTTGCTGTTCCGATAAGAGCCTTATCATTTCCTACAGGCATGTTAGAGTAACTCAAACTTAGAACTTTATAGTACGGTGTTAAGACCTCCTTTGAATTAAGGATAAAGGGACCTCCCGACAGAGACCAACTAGGTTCAACTGCAAACTTAAACGGAGAAACATTAGAAGGGTAAATAACTCTTCCATAGGTTGGTTCTTTAATAGTTGTAACAAGACCACTGTCTCTAGCGACAATATTCAAACCAAGATTGACCTCCACCGGCATGTTGCCACTATTCTTGACGATACCTACCACGTTTAGCTTGCCGTCAGAGCCCGTAAATGGTGGCTGTGCTATTACCTTTATCGGGCTTTCACTATATGCATGCTGTACTGTTACGAACCCGCCGCA
>DAOM01000296.1:0-2066 GCA_002501855.1 Candidatus Nitrosopolaris nunavutensis | reverse complement strand
GTTTACTTCACTTGTGGGTGTTCTCATCCTTACTTGCTCATCGTCCAAAGATGCATGATAGTATCAGATAGGAATACAACACTCAACTCGATGCTTCCAAAAATGTTCATAATTTTGATATTGCATCCCTGCTACATTAACCCATCTAAACGCAGTCTGTGAAATTCAGGCACAAATTGAACCTCATATACCACTGATAATTAACTATTGGGCTAAGCTCATACAAAAGCTAGAACGCAGGCTGGTGTTGTTCGTATCGTGGTTGTTTACCCTTCCTTCTGAATGCGAAATCACCCAAGCATAAACACGGATGAGATCATCTTGACAGAGATTGTGTGCAACCTGCTGTCGTTTTATTTTTGTTCTACCTATCATATCCATGGTTAGCAACACTTGCGAACATGATTTGTTATCAGCTTAACTCACACCATGGCTTGAATTAATATTACTCATTCTCTCATCTCTAATAGCTTGCCATGAGAATGTTTACATCCGAAATATTATGCGTTGGAGATGAATTGCTTTCAGGTATAACCATCAACACGAACGCTTATTGGATATCTCAGAAAATTACAGAAGCTGGCGGATCTGTGAGAAGGATAACTGCAATCAGAGATGATGTGGATGAAATATCTTTGGGAGTAAGAGATTCTATTTCTCGAAAACCAGACTGGTTAATTCTCTCTGGCGGCCTTGGTCCTACTTATGACGACAAAACTATGCAAGGTGTTGCCAGAGGTTTAAGCTTGGAACTCGCTCTTGACAAGACAGCACTAGACATGTTGAAAAAGAGTTATGCGCGACATTCAGTGACTTATGAACTAAATGAAATTCGCTTAAAGATGGCAAAGATTCCAATAGGATCAAATCCAATTCAAAACCCTGTTGGCAGCGCCCCATCTGTGCTAATTGAGAGCGGTGAGACCAAAATTGTATGTCTTCCAGGGATGCCTGAGGAGATGAAAGCAATATTTTTAGAAAGTATACTTCCTCAAATGAAGAAAATTATTGGAGATTTCCATATAGTCGAATCAAGATACGAAACAATAGGCGTAAGCGAAGCAATGCTCGCGCCTATTCTCTCAGAGATAGTTGAATCAAATCCCCCAGACTCAATTTATCTGAAAACGCATCCACTAGGATATACTAGCGATAATAATAATAAAAAACCACAAATGCGTGTCCAGATAGTTTCCAAAGGAAAAGATAAAGCTGAAGTCCAGAGCAGATTCAATAATATCTCGGGAAAGCTCCTTGAAGAAATATCCAGGTTAAATGGGAAGATAGTTTGAAGTTCAGATTGATAGTTAATCCTGTAGCTGGAGTATTTTTCACTGACATGGAGCGTGAATTGGATAGGTTAAAAGCTTAGACAAATTACATTAACGTCACTTACATATTCTATCACAACTGGGTCATTTGGTTTTTTAATAATGCGAGCACTTTTTGTTCCTTAGTTTTTCTTACGTAGAGAATGTAAACCGATGTTTTTCGATATATCTAGCAGACTGGTAGCTGTAAATACTATTTGATTTTGAAATTAACTTTATCAACCTTGAATGATACACCTTGTTCGTATAGACCTTTAGAAATACTGCGGACTAATCCTTTTTCAACTTCTTTGAGCCTATCTTTATCGTCAATAATATCAACCGGCATATCAACTTCAATTTTTACTTCTAATTCAGCTTTCTTCGAATGGACCATTCAGGCGGTTGTCATTTGATACGAGGGCTCCTATCAATTTATCTATAGACTTACAAGCCTGTTTGTCTAGTAGCTACTGCAACAAAAAAACTGGAACGAAATTATCTAGCCTAATTTACTTGTCGCTCGAGTTCAAGCATTAGGGGTCATCCTCTGATAGGTTCTTTACAACCACTCGTGGAAGGACAGTCTGAATGAATGTATGTTGCTGTCGCTAACATGGCAGAAATTAACCTTCTACGTACCATCTTTACTACAATTGTACGCAGTTTTCTGAATTATCCTATTTTATTCCACTGAACTGCTATGTTGCATAACTGAGTTTTCTGTTAGTATGGTTTGACCTAGCTACCTTTAGC
>DAOM01000125.1:2539-4382 GCA_002501855.1 Candidatus Nitrosopolaris nunavutensis | reverse complement strand
TCCATAAGCAAATACCATAATCGGTTTAACAATTCTTGCTGAGGAGCGGAATACAAATTTACCGAAGACACTTGCAGACCAACCGCCTTAATCGGTAAGTAAATAGCCTCACCCTTCAGTCCAATCAATTTATTTACATCATGATCGCTATTTTTACTCTAACAAGGTCCTTACTTTCATGGTTAAAGGCAGTTCAGACTCTATAGGAAATAGGATACGACTTTCTCCTCAAGTCTATAACAAATAAGTACCTTCAATATATTGTAATAAAGTAAATGCAGAAACAGCATGAATTAGAATTTGGACTAACTATCCCACAAGGATGGAGAGGAGGAGATCTACCATTAGAAGAAGAAAATGACCCAGTTAAGCAATATGAATTCTCAAAATCCATGTCAGTTACAGCTGATAGTATTGGATTTGATTCAATTTATGCATACGATCATTTTATTCCATTTTATAGTGATGACAGAAATAAAAATATTTTTGAATGTTTTACTCTTTTATCTGCACTTGCAGCAATCACTGAAAGAATAAAGATAGGACAAATAGTCACTTGTAATTCCTATCGTAATCCATCATTAGTGGCAAAGATGGTGTCGACCTTGGATATTATGAGTAATGGAAGAGTAGAATTAGGAATAGGGGCAGGCTGGTATGAGCAGGAATATATAGCATATGGGTATCATTTTCCATCAAACGTATCAAGAATCAAACAATTAGACGAATCGCTAAGCATAATTAAAGCTATGTGGAAAGAGGAACGCGCTTCTTTTGAAGGTAAATATTATAGAATTAAAGAAGCAATATGCAATCCAAAGCCAATTCAAAAGCCTCATCCTATTATCATGATAGGTGGATCAGGAGAAAAATATTTGCTCAAGGTCGTAGCAAAGCATGCAGACAGATACAACCTTTTCTTCGGTACTCCCAACGAAATGAAAACAAAAATTTCTGTTCTAAAAGAACACTGCAAGTCTATTGGAAGAGACGATAAAGAAATACAATATTCTAGTGTATTACCATGTATAATAAAAGACACAGACCAAAAAGTAAATCAAGTATTAGTACAATACAAAAGAAAAGATAAGACCTCGGAAGAATATCTTCAATATCTCGTCGGTGGCGTTGCGGTAGGAACACCTGAAAAAGTACTGCAAGGAATCAAAAAATATATAGACATTGGAGTCACACACTTTATCTTACATTTTATCGGATTAGATGAGACAACACTGAGACTTTTTGATGCTAAAGTAATTAGAAGCGCTTAAGGATTATCTGTTCGTTGTGATGTTAATAAGTAGACATATTCTGGGAATCTGAGTTAGTATGGAGTATACCCTAGAGAGCCTTTCACTGCTTTAACCGGTTTCACCCTTCCAGTACTTTTCGATCTTGGTCCCCAGTCCAACTTTCACCGGTGATTTGCTCACCATAAGAAGCGTGAAAGCCATCCATTCCTTTAAACAATGATAGGCCTCGGCCGTGATGAACGAGTAGTACTCTGGTTTATTCAGTCCTTGACCATGCAAATAAGGAAAAAATACTATTCCATCTTTTTAATTGACGGCTTCAGCTTCCCCCAAAGGGAAGCAGGTAGTAGTATTTTGAATATCTTTGAAATTTAACTTATGTGGTATTCTGCCTGTTTATCATTAGTCGCAATAAGTCAACGTAACCATGAGAGTTCAAGAAAGCATTATTTGTATGAAATACTAATAATAATTAATGGATATGTCTTCAACCTGTGGTACTTGTGGCAAGAAGACGCAAGATTATCCCGTTTTTTGTTATATGTGTGACGACTACTTTTGTTCCGAAAATTGTCATCTTCAAAAACATG
>DAOM01000125.1:776-2205 GCA_002501855.1 Candidatus Nitrosopolaris nunavutensis | reverse complement strand
TTTTATATTACTTGTACTTGATAAGCAATTTTTTATTATTTTTCTTTGGATATTGAATCTCGTAAGAACCATCCTGAAATTTTGAAACATATATGTTGTCATTTCTACATTGGTAGTAGTTAATTGGGGGATCGTGCATGATTGATCCGTTAAGCCAAACCATTAACGCACCACATAGAGGACAATTCATAGTCATGTTGTTACCAAATGTAATTATCTCTTTAATTAGATGCTATTCTATTTCGTACAGAGATGCCTGGTTCTATAATCCTAGGAAGAAAATCATTTCGAGATGCTATCAGAATTGCTAAAATCAAAGACAATGCAGGACGTAGACGATACAGTCCAGATAATTAAGAAATACGATCTAAAATGAATACCAGGATTCGCATAGTAGACAAATTCGTAGAAATCTGAAGGAATTGTTCGTATAGCAGACGTATCATATTTCGTGTCTGCCTAAATTCTATATATAATATTATGTGCATTAAGAGAAAACATTGAGCAGAAGCAAGAAGTCCGGAATAGAAGAAGCCGTCGAATCAGCTCAAAAGATTTGGTTATAAGTACATGAGCCTAGCTGGAGGATTATGAAATTTAATCTGGTAATCATAATCATTGTGTTATTAAGATTCTTATTTCATTTATTGTTTATTCTACCTGCAACACTAAGCGGAGCAGAGGAAGAGATACTAAGTGCATATAAAAGTATAAGCGTAATGCTGCCCTAGGTCTCGTCATACCTCATCCAGAAACTCAACTCTCAAAAACTTAAGACCTACCAACATGACCAAAAATCATGAAAAAGCTTGAAGGAAAAATTGCAGTCATCACGGGCGGAAACAGTGGCATAGGCCTCGTCACGGCACAGCGGTTCGTCGCAGAGGGCGCATATGTTTTCATCATCGGTCGCCGTCAAAGCGAACTTGATGCAGCAGTAAGACAGATCGGCAAAAACGTCACCGGTGTTCAGAGTGACGTCTCAAATCTCGCAGATCTTGATCGGTTGTATGCCGCGGTGAAGGAACAGAAGGGCCGCATCGATATTCTGTTCGCCAACGCCGGCGTTGGGGAATTCGCCACATTGGTGGCAATTACCGAAGATCACTTTGACAAAACGTTTGGCATCAACGTCAAAGGGCTTCTGTTCACTGTGCAAAAAGCGCTTCCGCTGTTTCAGGACGGCGGCTCGATCATTTTAACTGCTTCGACTGCTGCATCCAAAGGAGTCGAGGGGTTCAGTGTTTACAACGCAACCAAGGCCGCGATACGGTCGTTCGCGCGCACCTGGACAGTCGATCTGAAACAACGCAAGATCCGCGTCAACGTCATCAGTCCTGGTCCGATCGACACACCGGCCTCACGCCTCAGCCTCAGTGGCTTGGTACAGAGTGAGCAACAGAGCGAGCAATTAAAGAAGAACCTCGTG
>DAOM01000125.1:0-407 GCA_002501855.1 Candidatus Nitrosopolaris nunavutensis | reverse complement strand
GCCTCATTCCTCGCGTCGGATGACAGCAGTTATGTCGCCGGTATCGAACTGTTCGTGGATGGGGGTGCAGCACAAATCTAAGTGATCTTGATCTCGTTTTTCAACACCCATTTAAAACACCCGACGATTCAACAGTTTTTTAAAGAACCTAAAGAGGAACCTTTCGGTAAGCATACTATCGTTAAAGACCCTAAGGTTCACCTGATATCGGTAGCTCAGATAGAATCGAAATCCGCCGAAGGGTTTGATTTGCTAGGATTTATCGGAACAGATTAAATGGTGTTCGTATTCTCTTTTTTGATGATTAGATGCCTTAGGGTCTGATCATGATGACTCGATTCTTATTATTGTCCAGAAACTCTGCGTTACACCATCCTTACGATTCCTACCATCCCTACCATCCCTAC
>DAOM01000050.1:7318-7781 GCA_002501855.1 Candidatus Nitrosopolaris nunavutensis | reverse complement strand
TGCAATAAACTGCAACAAAATAGCTGTTGGGAGTAGTTAACTAACTAACTTTGGAGATAACGCTACACAATTCGACTCTGTTATTTGCAAGTACTATTTATATACAATTTCTAAGTGACAGTGAACTAAACTGCACCAAAAATATCTATTGGGAAGTACGAAGGTTATACCGTAATTGAGGAAATAATGAAAGCATTGGCTTTGACTATGGGCAAAACCAGGGCCTTTTTGATGTGGATATGCGGTGATAATCTCTTATTTTATAAAACAATACTATTAATTTTTACTGTTATTACTTTCTGCTTTGTCCTACTCTTAAAATACTATCAATCATAGATACATAAACTTTTTGTAGTTTGGTGCATGATTTCTGATGTGAGAGTAACATATCACTGCCTCCCATGCAACAAAGAGTTCATTGATATACTAGTGGCTAAAAGGCACAACGATTCAACTGGCCATG
>DAOM01000050.1:6238-7060 GCA_002501855.1 Candidatus Nitrosopolaris nunavutensis | reverse complement strand
GCACAACGATTCAACTGGCCATGAACTCATGGAGCGGCAGCGCTAGACTTTCTCCAGTTATGATCACAAATATACGAACGTTTCCGTATTACATTTAATAATATGAGAATTCTGAATGCTAGTCCAGGATTTGGTACACAATTAACTGAGGAAGAAATAAAGAACTTTTTGGGCAATAGCAAGCTCAATATCCACATTGGCACAATTGACAATAAAGGAGACCCAAACATTCATCCAACATGGTATTACTTTGATGCCACTAACAATAGGCTTTACATTGAGACTTACAAGGAATCAAAGAAGATAGAAAATTTGAACGCAAGGAATATCCTCTACTATTGTGTCGATGATCCGAATCCACCGTATAAGGGAGTAAGAGGCAAGGGGAAAGTGAAAATCCATGAAGACATCAATCATAATATACCGATAGCCGAAAAGATAATGGTCAAATACCTTGGGAGTCTTGCTCATCCTATGGCGACATCTCTTATGGGTAGTATTAAAGATGGGGATTCGGTTATCTTAGAGATTACACCCAGTTACTATTCTACATGGGACTATAGGGAAAAGAGAAGACAATAATATTGCTTTCGCCTACCACAAAAATAGCCGCATCAACCATAACGTCATAGGTGGATCATCTGAGTTACAACGACAGCAACTTCAAAAATACTTTAGAGAATTCATAGACATTGCTGCTAGACAGTCCACTTTACACTACAAGTACTTCTATGCTATGTTCAAAAGTTCGAAACAAATTTGATCATGTCAGATGAAAGCGGCATCCCAGCGAATTTGCAGAAATACAAAGGAAGTCTTTCT
>DAOM01000050.1:0-5903 GCA_002501855.1 Candidatus Nitrosopolaris nunavutensis | reverse complement strand
TCATTTCTAGCCGTACGTGAAACTCAATGTCATTCCGAAGTCTAGCTATGATCTCAAGAAAATATGCCATGTAATACCATATAATCATTATATTATATTCGCTAGTGGATAACACGACGGTTTAAGCCAGATGTTGCCACAAAACCAGCAAGGAAACACTGCAGATCCAACGATTAACGTTTCTGGGGATAGTTTGTTTAATAGTGCATTGCAATTCTATACTTGGACAAATTTTGTAGGTAAGGGTTTATTCTTCAGTAATCCCTGTAGTGGAAGATTCACGATAACAACAATCAATTCTTTAGATGTCTTTTTATACAAAGCATATTGCAACTACTAATGATAAAAATGCGAATAAGAATGACTGATCTTACATTTGCTTTAGCATTAATATCAGCAGCACTTGCATTGAGTATTGGAACTATGTCATACGCACAACAACCTACTAACTTATCAAAGAATTCAATAAAAGGAGCTCTTACTAGTATACAAAATGATGCATCTACCTTAAAACCTACTTGGATAGTTTCTGGTGTATTTAGGATGGATAAGGTGAATACTACTTCTCCTGTGTTTAATGCGGCTTTTTATATGATAAAAACAGATGGGACTGCGTCGCATCAACACACTATTTCAGACTTTAAGTTGAATGGAACACCAACGACTACTAGTAATTCTACTATATTTAACGGCACATCTACAATAACTATGAAAAATGGCCCTGTAAAGGATGTGCCAACAAGTATATCGCTTGTGGATGGAAGTGCGGTAAGAATATGGCTTGATCCATCAAAGACTAGCAATCACTTTGGAAATACGGCGATATATGGCACTCAGCATCTGATTTGTGTAGAGGTGCCTAATTATTGCAAGTAATTAGGATAAAGGTTTGCCTCCATTAACCCTAAATGCAGGTACGTGCCGCGACGCACAGACTATTCCTGCGAACCCTCCTGTAGAGTAGATTATACTTATAGCGTGGTATTCGAATTCTGCATAGCATGCGATTGTAACTGTGTGGTGACAATTGTTTCCAAACCCAATTAACTCCAATCTAATGATGGTCTTAATTAGCGATTGCATGGGTAACTATCATATATTAAGCTCGTTGAAAACTATCTTGTTTATGCATATTTCAGAATCCCTTGGTTACCAGAAGAACTTTGTAGAGGGGTTACGGAGCCTTGTATGCTTATCCCGTTCCTGATGCGATGAATACATTTTTCTCCACTCGTGGGAGATTTCTAAAGAATTTTGGGTCTTTAGTGAATATAGAACCTAGTACCTCATTAGAATATGCGCTGAGACCTCCTACAAGTCCTATAAATTCTGGGTTCTCATTACCAAAGAAGGAAAGAACATTGCTGCCATTTACATTATCTGGATTCTCTAGATAGTGAAAATATCCAGGGGGGACAAAAAAGACTTGACCCTGACCAATTTCAGATGTCTCAACCTGCCCGTTGGGGCCATATACTGTGAAACGTACTTTTCCATTGATAACATAGTTCAATTCAGCTGCATTTGGATGAGTGTGAGGTTCTACTATCCCGCTTGGCTTCAAACCTATCAGAAACAATGCCAAACCAGCGAGTATTGGAAAAGAGGTAGCAATACCCAATGCACCAGTTCCTCCTGGAGTCTGAATTTGTGGAGTGATGCCGCCCAGGTTAAGTTTATGTGGATTTGGAGTTTCACTCTTGTTGCTACTTGAAAAGTCAGCTGGAGTTGGTCCTACAACTATATCCTGAGTTGATCTATAATTCAATTGATCAAAGAATCCGGGAGGATTTATTGCAAACATTCTGTCCAAAACTCGTGCAGACATAGAACCAACAGATCCCGATATACCAAAGTCTTCAGGACGTTCGTGATTATATACAATGACAAATTTCGCCTGTTCGTTACCAATATTTTCTATGTCGTGCCAGTACCCTGTGGGGACAAAAGTTAGCTCTCCAGGATTTATCGTAAATGTATCTTGACGAGCATTAGTACTAAAAATAGTCATTTTAGCATTGCCAGCAATACAGTAACTTAACTCAGCCGCATTTGGGTGCCAGTGTGGCTCACGTACTCCGCCTTTTTCTAGACGAAGCAAAACAGCCCCCATCCCTGCTAATATTGGGAAGTTATCCGCATTCACTATTGTTCTGCTTCCAGTTGGACTGTAGAATTGGGGTTTCGCTTCGTCCAAATCAAAAATATGAATTGAAGACGTCTGTTTCTTAGTCACCGTATTCATATTGATTGTCTGGTTAATATTGGTATAGTTATTGGTCCCGCCAAAGACCTTGCCACGCGTTGATCGATTTGAGTCAGAGTAGGTACTTGAAGTTATCTGTAAAACACCTTAAAATCTATAGCACCACTCCACACTCCTGATAACTCTATTCCTCCTACTATGTCTGCAGATGGATTATGAGCTAACGCCGGCTGCCTAAATCTCGTTTGGGTTGATCTAGATTTTTTGGAATCCCATGGAACAAGTGACTTTCTCAGTGCCATACCTCAACAAGGACAGAACACACCATCGTGGTAATAATAAACTTCATATCATTTACAGTATTTCTTCCCATCTTCATAATGACTCTCACCAAAAATAATTTTGGAATACCATCTCTCACATAGATTCCTGCAAACCATATCGAATTGTAAGGAAAAGGTTGGACAGCCCGAAAGAAATGAACTTATAAGGTACGCAGGGAAGTTAAGAAATGACTCACAGACTGGCAATTAGTGATTAGTATAGCAGTTAGTATTCTGAGTGCGGCGGTAGGAGCCACGTACGTTATTACAAGAAAAATAACAGGAGTAGAAAAAGATGTATCAAAAACACATACTGACATAGATGATTTAGAAGAGAATCTTAGAAAAGTCGAAGATGATCTTAGATATATGTTCAGATTAGATCTAGAGGAGTCAAAAAAAGAAGCTGCTGAATTAAGACGTGATTTAAGAATTAGTAAGGACGAGGAGAAGAAAGATTGAGTTCTCTTAGAGGATTCACTTTTGATAACGAAAAATTAGATACATTATTAGGTTTATTTGAACAGGGTCAAATGTCGCAAGAGCAAGCTCAGGAATTAATGCTCCTACTAGAACCACTTCACAGAAAAGCTCTTGAGTTGGGAGACCTCAAAACTGCAAAAAAGATAGCAAATATCTTGATGTCATTAAGAGGATTTCTTAGTGGTAGAATAATCCTCTACTAAGGACCTTTAAAATCTACTACAGAGTAAAATGCATTCTTACCTGAATGATCGAAATTCAGTGATGGTGTAGATATGCGCATGATCTTCGTTTTAGCTGCGTCAGCTAGTTTCCATATGAATCCTTTTGGTAACTGTATTTTGGTGTCTTGTTCTCCTCCAGTTACAGGATTCATAAAGTTCTCTAGCTTTACGTCCATAACACCAGGAACAGAAAAACTACTCTTTCTGCCATCAATATTCATGTGCACATCTACAAATTGAGGATCCAATAGGTATTTTACCGTAGACGCAAAAAGCGCAAAATGTCCATTTCCCTTGGCTTTACCTGAAAATATATCGGCTATGGCATCTTTCTGTTCTTGTTGATTAGCCTTGTTTGTTATGAATATTTGATGAGTACCATTTCCTTCGTGAATAGCCCTTGGCCATGAATATACGTCTACTATATCAAGACCATCCAATTTTACCTCACCATAGTTTCCTTCCCTTATATGATAACCAACCAAAGCGCTACAAAATCCATTTGAAGGAAAACCACTGAAATTACATGGGCAACCAAAATCACAATTACAGGCTTCAATATAGTCTACCTTTAGAGCCCATGTTGGAACGAGTTTTTCTTGCATTAAATCGCAGACTGCGAATCTACTATTAAAATTTTTCTTTGCAATTTCGCCTGACATACATATTAACTATTAAGTTTTCTAAAGTTAAAAATACAATACAATCATAGACTTTGTTCAACAATATCTTTCTCACACCTTCTACAGTATTCCTTACCACCTTCATAGTGACTCTTTCCAAAAATAATTTTGGAATGAAGACTCCCATAGATTCCTACAAACCATAAGGAAGAAATTGTCAGATATCATTAATGGACTTGGGACATTCTCATGTCTGTTAAATTCCTTCTCTAGAGCCCCCGTATGTAGATGTGGTTATGCAAAACAGACGATTACCTACAGAGGCTCACTCTTGTTTCGTCGAGATTGCTATTATAGTTTTTGCAATCTCATTAGCTGTTTCATGTCTCGAGCCATTTCTAGAGAAGGCGGTTGATTATAGTTGATGGGTGATTATGATTATCATTATTGTTGTTGTTATTAGTATCGCTATTGCCTGAATTTGGTTGAACAGAGTTGTTACTATTCTCGTTAGTGCTACTCGAGCTACTTACCGGTATAGAAGTGACCTTAAATGACTTTGAAGCTGTAACATTTCCATAACCAGAAGCTGATACTTGCACATCCACTTTATACCTGCCAACTGCATCATTGTGACCTACCGTCCATGAATATGATGCTTCACCACTAGTATCCGTAACTCCATCGAGCTGCGCTGTTCTTGGATGATCCAGATACATCCATTATTCTCCCTATTACTTTGGCACCAACAATAGCATTAGTGGTATTTGCATCACTCACCTTGAGAGTTATAGTCTGCTTATCTCCAAGATGAATAGTACTCTTACCCACATCAATAGAAGCTGATAATCCTCTAATAATGTTATTCTTTTCACCCCCAGAATAAGAAGTAGCATTAGCTGGTGTGAAATTCGTTCTTGAACTTTTTGCTTGATGATTGTTGATTTTGATGCTTCTGCAGTTGGTTAGTGTTAACAATAGAAGTAGTTGTATTCGTAGATAGGCCAGTTACGTTTACGCTATTATGCGAGACGGACCTAGGGTCGTTACCACAGGAAAATTTGGCAGTTATTTTATTTTGTCCTTCTTTAAGAGGATTGTATTTGGGCGTAAGCATAAAACTCCATTTTGAATAGTCATTAGTTCCACCAGATGGTGTCGTTTTTTGATATGGCTTAATGCCATTTACAATGATTGATACTTGACAACCTGAAGTCGCATTGCCTCCAGATGTTCCAGAAATTGCAAGATCTTTACCGGCTTGCACTTGTTGACCTTTGGTCGGAGAAGTGATTTTTACTTCATGTAGTCGTTGTTGAGATTGTGATGTCGTAGTATTAGAATTGTTAATAGCCGATGGATCGGGTTTCAAGGATACTTGTGCATATGTCATATTAGTCAAAATACCAGAACAAAGGAGGATTTGAATAAGAATAATTATTCCAGCGTTAAGAGAAGAGTATAGTTTGTTATATGATGGAATTCGCCTGGTAAACCGTATCATATCATAAGAATAGTCCAATTACATCTACGCATTTCCATTAATGTATAATGAATTAGTGTTTGTATCATACCCTAGATTAGCCATCGTTAATACTCTGAAACCATTATCATGTAGATATTTCATTTCCTGATCAAATAGATTTACTGTAGTTTCAGCAGCGTCTTTACTATAACTTACATCAGGATATGTAACAAAATTATGATATATTACTATTGGAATGGCCCTTATTACTCCGCCCTGATTGAACTTAAGTTGGCTGTTTACATCTGCGATGAATACCTGCAACATCTGCGAGTTATCATAGGAATGACAAACACCTGCACACACTGTTCCTTCTTGGGAAGAAGAGTACGGACCATCAATATGTCTATGAGTCCAACTCTTAATAGAATATCTATTTGCGAAAGTTAATTTTCCATCATTAGAATAAGTTCTACAATCAATCTGTGGATGAGTTTTCCAGCCATCGCAATGCAAGAAAGTGACTGGAAAGCCAGTATCCGTCCTGGCTAAGGAATAGTATCTAGCAACAGTACTAAC
>DAOM01000265.1:10108-12675 GCA_002501855.1 Candidatus Nitrosopolaris nunavutensis | reverse complement strand
GTATAACCCCGTTACCTAAGCAAGTAATGATCACGAAATTGGAAGTAATACAACTCCCACACCGTTTCCAGTAATTTATTTCATGTTCCGAAGTCTAATAACTACGAAATAACAGTACCCTATCCACTGTAGAACCTACACATTTCTTGAATATTAGACTTTTACATACTTTTTAGCTATCTCTTCAACTTTATCCAGGAGTTCCTGAGATGGCCTTGGAATTTTATTATTATCATCTAATCTCCAGTATCTGCCATTATGATAGACTAAAGGTTTGATGTTCTCATCTGACGAGATTTCAGTTACTTCTCCAACAAACATTATATGATCTCCAAGACCTTCCTGCTTTACAAGCTTGCATTCTGCGTTCATCGCGGCTCCTCTTATCATTAAGGTTTTGATACTCTTTGCTTTATAGAATATTATACCAAGCTCTTTAAAAAGAGATATCTTATCAAGTTCTTTTCCTGTATATCGTCCCCCAAGACTACATAATATATTTTGGTCTTCAGCTGCTAGATTGACTCCAAATTCTTTAGATTGATTGATGTTTTCAGCTGTGGCATCGTCACCACGAACGTTGATAGCAATAAGACTAGGACTGTAAGATACATGATGGGTCCATTCCGCTGCCATCACACTCGGACCACATCGCCCATCAGTAGTAATGAGACCCACATTGGTCAAAAATTGCCTTGTCCGCCTATCGTTCCACGAAAGTTCCATATTTTGGAAGTACTAGGTATGTGTTTAGAATATAAAGGACGCTAGGGGTTAGAAGCAATTCCACTACCCATATTTGGCAACGTAAGAGAAATAATGAAATTAACTAATAAAAGAAATTTGCAGTTGATACCAATCCTAGACTTAAAAGGGGCAACCCCGCTGTTATCAAGCTCCTTTTACTTCCGCTATGCAGGAAGTCAAGATATTCCAATAATTGCTTACAAATTTTCGACCTAGCCCAATGCAAATAAGGGATATGACATGGTGAGGGATGACCTAGACAAGATTCACGAAGATGACCAAGGAAGTTACATGTATAACACACAGTTTGAAGATTTTCGAAACCGTCTTGCGACCTTTATTTCCGGGTGCAAAGTAGTCTACATCTACATCTAGAGTGTTTTCCTCGTCTGTTTCTTACTACAATAATACAAATAATCTAAATTTGTTTTTCTTCCATAATTCAAATCTTTGAACAATCGATTCAGATCGATAATATATTTGAAATCGTGTATGATGCTTCTGAGTTGAACGATTTACCAAAACTCTTGCAAGCAATCACTCCAACGCTGGATTCACGGTAACCGTTTTCTCCGGTGGCGAAGGAATGCAAACACTCGAGGCCGAAATTGCGCTTAAAGACTATCGATGCGAATGTTGCAATCATAGTTGAACCCATCATATTTTGACTAAGGAATTGACGGCGTCCTTTCCTTTATCGTGTTGAGAAAATCTTCTAGGACTTTTACGTAATCGCTGTATAATTGCTTATGGAACTTACTTCCAATTGGACAGTAAGCAGGTTTATTTTCTGCTTGAGCGTGACTAGGATTGTGACAAAGCCCGTTCTCTGTTTTTTTCTTGAGATCAATAGTCAACCACGAAAGCGCTGTTACAGCCAACATGAACAGAGTTGTTTCAGTGTGCATAAAGCTGTATTGAGTAAGTTCTTCATCTTTACTACTACACTCTTTTTGAGTAGGATTTGCAGAATATTCACGACTCTTTAGAAGAACGTTGATTGCCAGGGAAGACCAGAAGAAGCCGTTCGGTATTATCTTATTGTCAGCTGCTCCATACGGAGGACCAAATTGCCCAAATAGTTCCTCTACAGACGAATAGAAATCCTCCGGATTATTAAAGTGCCTGTTAAACCATATCTCATCTGTCATAGATTTCATGATAATTTTGATTCTATTAAACATAGTCTTGTGGAGAATAATAGACTATGATGAGTTTGAGTGATTGGCTAGACCAAACCGGTTTTTGGCAAAAACCGATGTATGCAAGAAATACTTTATCCCCAGATTTCATAATATATTTTGAGATTATTATAGGCTTGCATATGGTGTGAACGTGCCTATGGAGGGATTTCCTTTTCTGTATTGCAGTCTTCCAGCGAGTTCAGTATGGATCATCGGTCAGAATATTATAATTATTGTTGTTATTTTGGAGTTAGGAGCCACATTTTCAGTTGCCTCTAGAGGAAAATCAATAGATTTGACTATAGGTTTACAAAGGTGGTAAGAAATACTGTAAAAGATGCGAAGTTTACTTTTACTATGAAAGGATATTCTGTCCTTGTTGTGGTATGGCATTGAGGGCCGTTTCCAACCAGTAAAAGGATAAAGAAAGGCGGAGGCAATTACAACTAAGAAGGAAAGAAGAACAAGATAGAATAATCAGGATTATAAAGGAAACAAAGAAGTAGTCTGTCGAATTATTATCTTGAAATGGTCGCATTCTAAAAGACAAGAATTTTTGATTCCAACTAGTATTCGAGTGAGAATAAAAGACCCTACGACGATTTTTCAGATTATAAACTTTTTAATCCAAGGTGG
>DAOM01000265.1:862-9842 GCA_002501855.1 Candidatus Nitrosopolaris nunavutensis | reverse complement strand
CATAAGGAACTCTAGAACCCTAGAGATTTTCGCTTTATTCCTGGAAGTCCTTTCAAAGACGATATATCTTTAGGGTTCTAATTATATAAAATTTGCGATTATAATCTAAATAGTTACATCGGACTGAAGGGTAAGGCTATTCACTTACCTAAAGCGGTTAGACTAACGAATTTCTTGGTGGATATTCCGCTCCTCAGTCAACTATATTATTTGTCAAAGTCATTAATATGATTTCCCCCATTGTAGCAATTGGTGCTTTTTTAACGAATAAAGTGGTAAAGGGATCAGAATTACAAGAAGTAGTATGCTCGAAGAGGATGATAATATTAAAAGAGAAATCATGCTTCAAGTTTTAAGGAACACTAGTGTCTTGAACGGAGAAAAGCTCAAAATTCCAGCGTGCATCACACCTACTGCTGTGCACGAATTAGAATGTGTTTTGATATATGAATGTAAATCGACTCACGGTCTAACAGATGAACAAATAGACGAGATCAAAATGAACGCTAGAAAAGACATGGGAACGAACTAGAAAAAATCAAACGAAAGGGAGATTTTATCTGAAATGTTAATGAACTTTTTTTATTCTGCTATTAAAATCACAACTCAAACCGAAATCAATGTCACGAAGACTTAAGGGCGCGGCCGACTTGTTACCAATGAAAATATGAGATTCATAGTTCGTGCGAAAATTCCTACAGAAGCGGGAAACAAAATGATTCAAGATCCAAATTTTCTAAAGAATCTTGAAGACTATGTGAACAAAGTCAAGCCCGAAGCATCATACTTCTTTGAGGCTGACGGCGATAGAGTAGCAGTCTTCGTAGTAGATATGCAAAGCACAGATCAGATACCCTCGTTAGCTGAACCGTTGTTTCAATGGATGGGTGCCAAGGTAGAATTTCACCCGGTAATGAGCCTTAACGATTTGAAAAAAGCAATCTCAGGAGCAAAGTGATCATAGAAAAAGCCGGTTATTATAGTTCACTAGTGCAATAATGATTGATATTCCTCTTCTTTTTTCACACCTTGTTTTTATTCTACGCCTACAGTAATCATGTGATATATTGTATCTTTGTTAGTTACCTGTATAATCTGTATAATCTGCTTAGTTGAGTAAGGTTATTGGGAACACAGACGATTTATTCGGACTCAAAGGCAATCCGAACAAGTTCACGGCATGAGAATGCAACACAACTGGAAGAAGTTGCAAAGACTATAATCCAAGCTATATCAATTGAAAAGCCGGAATTTAGATATGTAGTCGGCAACGATGCTGTTAGTTTATTGGAAGCAAAACAAAATATGCCATATTCAGAGTTCCAAAAGATGATTATACAAAATATCAAATAATAGTTCTGCTTATCATCAAATATCTGCAGACGATATACAGAATATAACCCAAGAATAATATTCCTCCAATTTAAGAGGTCTAATAATAAGTACCAAATCAATCCTCGGTATTAAGGGGACTCGACTGATTACGCGTGAATAACGCTATTGAACTAACGGCTAGCGGCCACTTCTGGGATATCACCAAAATAGTTAACAACAAAGCAAGGTTACTCCAAATTGAACGCTATTCCGTCTCCGGACTTTCGAAGAAAGATTGCAGTATGATGGTTTTGTAAAAGTTCTTTATATGACATGTAACTAAGGTCGTCGTTAATTGGTTTATTAGATGATAAAAGGCCCTTTGTAGCCTTACTTGTTATCTTCGTATCAAAAAACGCAGCTAATATGTCATCTTTAGAATTTTCGTCTGCGTAAAGAAAGGCGACATGCATATGTGATGGAATTTTACGAACAAATTCAAGTGTTTCAACAGCACGAATATGTTTTAGAATATCACTTATTGCGAGTCGTGGATTACGAATGTCGCTGATTGTAAAATTTGGGTCTATCAATACAGCGTGTACCAGCAATTCTCTTTTAAGATCATGAAGGATTACCTCTGCTCCTTTTCTGAGTACTCTGTATAATGACTTTTCAAATAAGTCATAATTCGTAAGTAATTCCTTTTCTAATAATTCATTAATTGAACAAATATGGTCTAACAAGGCTCTAGAAGCTGATTCTCCAAGTCGGTCGATTGATTTCTTGGCTGCATCATAAAGAATCGCCTCAGCTTTAGAAGATTGCGGGAAGTATCCTAGCTCATCTAAGACGTTCGAATACTGCTGAAATTGCACGTCCTTATCTGAGCGACTATCTTCTACCAGCTGCGTTTACCAATTTGTATAAGCGTTATCTTTCTTATTTAAGCTAAGCAGTCGCATATTCGAACAGGTTAGTTAGATTTTCAACTACTTGTGGTGATGTTATGTCAGAATAAGATCATACCTTCTAATTTAGAGTGAAGACTCGCTTCCTCTTTTTTCACATTGCTTTATTTCATGAAATTTTGCTTGATCGTTTTACGGAAATCTTCATCAGACATACTTCTTTTTGCTTCCATCCATGTTTCCATATCCTTTCCAGCTAAATACCTCAGACTAGGATTTTCACTTGTAACAGCTTTAAGCACTACTTTTGCTACAAGGTCAGGAGATGACGCATTTTCTCGTATAGAAGCTAATACTGCATTTAATTTTTTCATGATCTCCAAGTAGGGAGAATTTGGATTTTGAGATTTCTTGGTAGCAACCATTCCATCAGCAAAGTTTGTTCTAATAGGTCCAGGTTCTACCAAGACCACTCTTATTCCAAATGGCTCCAATTCATATACAATAGATTCACTCAGACCTTCGATTGCAAATTTTGTGCTAACATAAGCGGATTCTCCGGGATAACCAAATCTACCCGCTGCTGAACTAATATTTATGATGATACCAGATTTCTGTTTTCTCATGATAGGAAGGACCGCTTGAGTTACTCTTATAACACCAAATAGATTGGTTTCGAACTGAGTCTTTATCTCTTCCATTGCAAGGTCTTCAAACGCTCCGTTAAGTCCATACCCAGCATTGTTTACCAACACGTCGATTTTGCCGACGTCAGATGCTATCGAATGTACCGCATCGTTTATTGATCTATCTTCGGTAACGTCCAGCTGCACAACACGAATTGGCAGCCCTTCTTTGGTTGCGACTGATTTTATTTTCTCACTATTGTTAAGATTTCTCATTGTGGCGTATGTAAGGAAGCCATTTCTTGCCAATGTCAAGCATGTTTCAAATCCTATCCCGCTTGAGCTGCCTGTAACTAGAGCAACCTTTTGGCTGGACGAAGGGGATACCATCTACTATTCATCTACTATTCGTCTGTAGACTATACTATTTAAGTAGGGTAACAATCTGCTGGCGAGCTAGTAACCAAGGTTTATTTGCAAAATTCGCTTTACATAATTTACAATAATGATGATGAAAGTTGTCGTTGGAGCATTGTGTAGGAACACAATACAATTGGTATGCATTATGATAAGGGTGTCATAGATATTTGTTCCATTTGGATTTCCATATGACCAACCTGTCCAAGCTCATCAAAGGCATATTGCAGGCAATCGGAAGATGATCAAATAGTTTTTGCTCAAAGTTAAGACTTTCTTAATCGATTTTCAAAACACTTATGATTCTCCTAACGTCTTTTCATATCTTGTAAAACCAGGAAAATTCTTTCGCTACCTACTAACTACACAAAGATGATTGATCCAATTTGTGGGATACCATTTGTCCTGGCTGTCATTTGCAGAGCTGCAAAAACAGAGAATGGAAATATATGACCATTCTGGCTTTCCCATAAAGGGATAATATAGGCACATGACCAATGACTCAAAGAATGGTTTTGATGCTTTCATATCATATTTCGAGGAGACAGGCAGTGATAACAATTCGGGATAACTTAAAAAGATATTCTATTAAGGCTTTTGTAGCACATATTGAAAGACATAATTACGCAGGTAGTTTTGAAGAAAAAATTAACAATGTAATTGCGAATTGTAGATATTTTATATTATTGATCAATATAGATACATTAGGCAGAGAACAAGTCATCAGGGAATGCAAGAGAGCTTATCCTAATGGATTTACAGAACATCCACAATTTATAATCTTCCGTGAAGATTTGGAACATGTAGAAAGAGCATCCGAAACATTCTTAACCCAAACTGGAATAAATATCTCAAAGCAAAATCAACAAGACTTTAGAACGGATCCACAGCTCGCAAGCCGTGTTTCAAGTTTATGCAGAAGCTGTTTTTTTGTTAAAGTAGAAGATACATCGTATCAACTAGTTAAGGAGAGCCAGCAATATGCTAGCGATACAATGGTATCACGCAATATGGCAAGTGTTGAGATATTTCAAAACAAAGTCGACGAACTTGGTCTGTGGAAGCATTGTGAAATTAAGATATTTCTGTTCAGGTCTAATAATGATGTTTCATGGAAAGTCCAATTTTTATATATTAGATTGCTGGAACATGCTCCCCATCAATTAGTGGGGCTAACTACACAGCACCTCAGGTTTATGCACCAAGTCCATGAAATAAATGAATTAGACAACTTACTTAATCAAATAGCTTTAGCAAAACAGATTACTTTAGACAATGTAACTAGTTCGTTAGAATTAATACCTAATGAAATAAGATATGATTCATTTTACAATTCTCACCCCCAAAGTGAAATATTTGGAGTTACTAAGGCATGTTATGAACTACTGAAGAGTGGAAACAGATCAACCGAATTAGCAGAAAATGAAAGACTTTTGATTTCAGAATTTGAAGGCGTATTCGATAGTTTACCAGACGCTGTCGTAAATAAACTCGACTTGCAATTCTGGGATGGCAGATATGCTCCATTTGTCGTAATTATTGCACCTGTTCCTATAGAAATTGTTACAGCTGGGGTCAATAACCAAAATGTCTTAATGACTTTGGGTTGTTCACCATTAATTGATCCGCGCCGCTTAAAAGTAATGTTACATGGGAGAAACGTCAAAGGGCGGCAGGTAGGCGCAGCGCAATCAATAACAAGTTTCAGACAATTAGATAATAGCCAAATTTCTTTGAATACTAATGTACTATTGAATAAATCAATCACTTATCTGACTTTACGTCTATATTATTATAATGATTTAATCCAAGAACGCTATTTCAAGAAGGATGAAATTACTAATAGATGGGTTCAAAATTAACTAGACTATCGTACGCAGGTTCACTTGATCATAACACTCTGGTAGTTCTCATCCCCAGAACCGAGTCGATATTGATAAGCTAAGCAGAGGAGAAATAGAAGTGATATCTCAATTTCTGCCACTTGTAGAACATCAGATACTGAGAAAATTAGTACCACGGTCAAATGAAAGGTCTTTTTCAGATATTGTTGTTTTAATGGATATACCAGGCCTATATCTTCAACCTCAATCACAATCACGATTGCTAGAATACTTTAGATCTATGGTAAGGAAAAAAGATGGGTACATTCAGTTTATTATTGTTACGAGTTCATCTGCTTTAATAGAAAAAGCCACTTCTGAGGAACATTTCATGCTGATGCCGTCACAGCAGCTGGCTGAAGGTTCCAATTAGTTGGTTAAAGCTTCTGATGCGAATATGTGCCAGGTACGTTTCTGATATATAATGGCTATTTGAGGAAGTCACCAACTAATAAAAGAGATAAGGAAAGGCTGAGACAAGTACAACTTAGACGAGAAGAAGAACAAGATAGAATAATCAGGATTATAAAGAGGATAAAGAAGTAGCATCTTTTGGTATTATACAAAAATTCCTAACTTTATAGTATTTGAAACTACACATTTGCAATAATAGGAATTTGCTTAATTTGCATCGTTTAGCCAATCGAATCCAGGTAGTACCGTGGCTGATTCCAATCCAATCATACCACAAGAATTAGCTAATAAAACTAACACTAAAGAACGCTATGTAAGAGAATGGCTTGCAAATCAGGCAGCAGGCGGATATATTAGCTATGATGCTGCTACTGGAAAATATACTCTTCCTCCAGAACAAGCTTTAGCGTTAGCAAATGAAGATAGTCCGGCTTTTGTAATCGGTGGATTCCAGGCAACAACAGTGTTTATCAAGGATGAGCCAAAGATTGCTGAGGCTTTTCGCACAAGCAAGGGTGTAGATTGGGGATAACATGATCCTATGTTATATGTAGCCACAGAACGATTCTTCAAACCAAATTATGTTGCCAATATTGTAAGTTCATGGATTCCTGCGCTTGATGGAGGAGAAGTGGCGGAGAAATTAAAGAAAGGTGGTGCTAGAATTGCTGATGTAGGATGCGGTCATGGTATTTCCACAATTATTATGGCTAAAGCGTATCCTAGCTCTACATTTATTGGATTTGATAATCATGTGCCTTCTATAGAATATGCACGTAAGAAAGCAAAAGAAGAAGGGCTTACTGAAGGTAGAATAAGATTTGAAGTATCTTCTGCAACTGATTTTCCAAGAGAAGATGAATATGATTTAGTAACATTCTTTGATTGTCTCCATGATATAGGAGATCCTACCGGGAGCTGCTGCACATGTATTTCAGACATTAAAGAAGCCAGATGGTGTTTGGATGAGAAGCCAATGACGCCTATCTATCTCTATATTATGGGGGGCCGACTTCTCTTTGTACAGCATTTGTAAAGTCTTCTGTAGAGACAGGTTTTCTTAATATATCATCTTGCTTGACGTCAGGGAATATGCTTACAAGTTCTGGTACTACGTCAAGAGCAGATACAAATAATATCTTGACCTTTCTATTAATCGATTTCAATCTATAATATAGCTCTAGTCCATTAAGGCCAGGCATTCTTACGTCCAAAATTACTAAACCGAAGTGCGAACGACCTACTTCTGAAAAACGTTTTAAGGCTTCCTGAGAATCTGAAAATGTCTCAACATCATATCCATTGTTGGTAAGTGTTGCATGTAAACTATACAATACATCTTGTTCATCATCTACTAACATTATAGTATAACCAGAATGAGAAGGAGAAGTTGTAGAAATAGGAGAAGCAGAAAAAGAAGGACGTTGTATCTGAAGCACCTGCTTTTTTATTTCTGGTTTCTGAGTCCGCTTACCGTCCTTCAAAGTTGACAGATTAGCATCATCAGGATAGCTTCGACTATATTTGCTTGTTACAGAGTAGACCGGGTATTGATGTGTGAGGCCAGAAATTGAATGTCCTTTTACTTCCTTGAAATGATACTCATTGTGTCTGTAAGATGAAGGGGAAGAGGAAGAGGGAGAAAAAGATTTTAGAACTGTGTATAGATCTCCTCCTATGACCATACCGTTTGGGGGTGCTTTTGAGTTTATCTTTGCACACAAATTCATCGTAGGACCAAACAGGTCTTCGTGTTGCGATGTTGTTGATCTGGCTACCTCAACCTTTCCATAATCGGCACTAATTCTATAAGTAACGACTGATAATTTCTGTTCAGTCAGTTTTGTATTAATAACATCGCCAGCAGCTAACATTGTAATGCCACATTCAATCACATCTTTGAATGCAGAATCATCCGTAGAATTTGATGTTTGCGGAAAATAGATTATATGAGTATCGGTAATATTTTTGACTGTCTTTGCTCCAAAGTTCCTTGCTATAGTTGACATTGTGTTGATAAAAATCGTATAATATTTTCTAATATTATCCGAATCATTAATGGTGGTACTAGTACCTGTAGTATTCACCATCTGAATGAAACATACGCAATAGTTTTGTGATCGAAGGAATTGTACTTCTTCTTTCACCTGCTTTTCTCCTCCTAAGCTGGTCAATGGAAGGTTAATAGAATCAGCCCAATAGCTAGTTGAAGATCTGTCGACCGGTGGCATGAGAGCATTATACCACTACTACTGGTTCGTATTTTAGCTTCGTAAGTAAATGAGGGTTGGGATATAGCATATTCCGTTGATGCCGTGGTCTTATCCTTATCATAAATCCACAGCAAGGGCACTTTGATCCTTGCCAAGCTATAAACACTTGACATACAGAACATCGCTTGTGACCTTGCTCATAGTAAGAACCTCTTCGATCTTTCATGATCTTGTATCTTGTACAGATATTTCTACAAGCCATTGCTATGCATTGCGGAGTAATAATGGTTTAATCGATATAATAGGACAATCCTGGGCTGCATTTGAATATTTCCATCTCAATCGGGCCATGGTGCTTAGCGCTTCTTTCTCACTCTCTTTATCTGCATCATTCCATCATTATCGACATAGCCATAGTAATCACAAGTGGATGCATCTAACAGAATATCATTAAGTTCGCTATGCAGTGAAGCTGTATTATAAGCCGAGGAAAGCATCTCTGTCCTTACAGGAGCTCTTTTTGAATAAGCTGATTCGCTCACAGCGACAATATACTAATAGAAATTTGATAAATATTGTGAAGACAATAGATACCTTGTGGGCCAGTGTAGCACGATAAACAGTTCCTCCTCTCTATCTAGATACTTCAAAAGAAAATGAGATTGCACTTGCAGTAATATCTCGAAATTCTATATCGCTTTTGATGATCGGTACGATTAGTCCTTCCAAAATCGTTCTTAATGCAATTGAGAAGTTCATATTTATGTCATGAATAACTGTAAAGTAATGTCGTTCACCATTATTATTATTATTATTATTGTTCTGATTATTATTGTTCCTATCATTATCAATTCTGTGCTGATAGGACTGAAACCTTCTAAACCACAAATCCAGATATTTAATCAGGCTCTTGCTATTAACCTGAGGAAAAAAATAAGATACGTATTCCTTAGCCATTGTGAGGCCTAACTCACGACCAAATTCTTCAATATCTTCTGCTTTTTCTATTTTGCTAAAGACCTTTCTCAGGAAATCCTTACTGACTAAAATAAAACCAAGCTGCTCAAAATACATCTCAGAATTAAGATAATTATCAAGTATATTATTAACCAGTATACTGATTGTTATTCTTCTTTTTTTTGCCTCTCCTTCTAGAGCCTTGCTTATATGTTCCTTTATCCTATATGTTGAATGTACTAGCT
>DAOM01000265.1:0-535 GCA_002501855.1 Candidatus Nitrosopolaris nunavutensis | reverse complement strand
CCTATATGTTGAATGTACTAGCTTATCTTTTTTGTTGTTACCAGGTCCTTGTATTTATAATAGGCACCTGCTCTTTTATATCATAGGTAGGTTATATCCATGCCTATTATTTCTTATTACAACGCCCAGATCGTATCTATGTATAATATAGCAGCAAAAGGTTGTGCAGTTATACCGTGATCATACAAAAAACTAAAGAAGGAAGCATGAAATCTACACCTCTGAATATCTCTTTCACCATAAAGAGAAATATTGTTTGCGTGAGACCTTAGAAATTACCAATGAAAATATTAATGGATTGTTGGAATAAATATAGAGGACAGAATAATATAATTGTACCGGTAGCTGATAAGTCTGCAGCTAACTAGATATTTACAGGAGAAATCTACCCTATTGACGTTAAATCTATTCATCTAATCTGAGGGTATTGGGATACCTATGAATTCCGACAATGCGTCAGCCTCTTCATCAAAGGTCGTTATCAAACATACCTCTTTCTCCAGTGTGGTATAACTCTTTAAGAGCTCGACTGATG
>DAOM01000023.1 GCA_002501855.1 Candidatus Nitrosopolaris nunavutensis | reverse complement strand
CATAAATGCATACGTTCCTAACTATGTCACGTTCAGTTATCAGACCTAATACTTTACTATCTCTATCATCCCTACTAATGAACAAACATCCCTATCTGTCCTTTTCTTTGCTGCTTCTTGGAGAGAAGAAGTTGGACTTATAGCCTCTATTCTTGTTGTCATAAAATCACTGATTGTTTCTGTAGTCATAGCTGTTTGATCTATCCATTTGCTTATAGCAAAAGTTCATTCTCCAGTCTCGGTGTATTTCTACTTCTAGTTCAGGAAAAGACGGCATATATTCTTTTTACGGACGGGGGTAGGGTAATATTTATGCAGAGGGTTGGTTGATGGAAGTGAGACCAGGTATGATAAAAATTATAATGAATGTGCGTCGTTCAAATTAACAATAACTTTATCAAAACGATACATCTTTAGACATAGTCTAAATGCATTTCATTTACTAGTTTATTAAGTCTGGAATGCTTTGGTTCAGTTATTACCACAGAAACCTAAGCTGAATCAATAGAAAATGTTATGAAGATTCACAGGAAGGCTGAAGGCCGGTATGTAGTATCCTAAAGCGGTTAACTGCTTCGAGCAGGAGTTCGAGATCGATATGGCAGATGGGTATCCAGGATGTTTTTTGCGCCAAATATTTGTGATGACGACTACGGAGGAAAGGAGCATATCAGTTGCCTTCGATCATGACAAAAAGAATGATATTGTTGTTCTAGGACAGATGCTTTGTTCCGTTAAGACAGTGTTGATCCTGCTGGCTGGTTATTCGGATGTGCTGTAATTACAAATTTGCAATTAGACGCTTTAGTATCACCATGAGCGGGATTGAAGTCTAGTATTACTCCATTACCATTGAGGCCACAGTCAAAGTAGTTGGCTCCGCCACCGCCTATCATAACATCATGACCACTTCCAGCATAGAACTGATCATTTCCTGTCCCGCCCACCAAAAGAGTAGAACCAGCACCTCCTATGAAGATATTATTTCCTGCGCCGCCATAAAGCTTTCCAGTCGAAGTATCTAATAGTGATGCCATAAGTACGTTATCGCCAGGTCCTGCGAATGCCTTGCAAGCCCCAGGTCCACACTGTATGAAATCATTCCCGCCAAGACCGTAAATGGTAGCGTCGATGACAGCGGTAGCAATTATGATATCGTCTTTTTGAGTGCCAATAATGGGTGAACACTGTTGACTACATTCTGGTCCCACTATCAGATTTTTAGGAATATTAAGTCCTTGCGGTATCGACTGTCCTTTTGGAACAGACTGAAGTTGATTTGGAGGTGTAAATAGATTACTTGGGATATTCAGGTGTCTGTGTGAAGATTTCGCTGAGAGTGGCGGTAAGACTACTACTATCCCGGAGAGCAATATTACTAACATAGTAATTGCTCCAAACATAATAAAGCTTGACGATTTTGGCAACTTACAGTTATTTACTATCTACGGTTATATAATGAGTGTGCAAGATGATTCTCGAAGTTTTGTTCTTTCCAAAACTATCTCTCTCTCTTCTTTCAAATAAAATATAACTGCTAGGCTTTTGTGACATAAATGTGCTAAAAAAGAAAACCGGTGGCAATTGGACACTTTTGGTATATTCTTTGATGTCGATTATAGTATTAGTATTCTCTTTCGCTTCTTACTCCTTGTCATTAACTATCAGCGTGCCATCCCCCCATTATTCTGTGCAACAAGCAAATGCAGAGACGAACACTCCGGATGTGACATCTTCAGGAGCTCCGTCTTCCCATGCTTCGTCCCAACAATATTCTATTACTACCGCGTCAACATCTACGAATAATTACCTGATTTATGAAAATCCAGCATATGGAATATCAATACTGTACCCGTCTAATTGGGAACAAATTGAATATCCTCGAATGGGATTAGCGCCTGTTGGTAATGATCTAGTTGCTAATTTCTTAGTACCGCTGGTAAATGCCTCGGATCTTTGGCGGGAACACTTCATGATACAAATATTGAATCAGACTCTAGCCAAAAAACTCATCCCACAAAGCGATATCACTCTTGCAGGTAAACATGGGTTCAAACGGGTGGTTAATAACACTATGGAAATATTTAATCTTGACAGCAACACTGAACACAGGCTTAATATTAAAACAATGGAAATTTGGGTTGCAATTGGTAACGGCGACACATGTCTGTTGATCTATAAGGCAGTTGCTGCAAGATACTCCGATTACTTGCCAATAATCCAGAAGATGCTTGATTCATTTAAGATAGGGAGCTCGACGGTTTCTCATAATTCTACTACATAATGAAAATTCAAAATGGATCGCAACACCCCTGTCTATAAAATTTTTGATATACTTTGCAGCACAGCTAATAAAGCTATTCGAAAAAATACAAATGGATGGCCGCAGCTTGCATTTTAGCGCGTTATATTGGCGAATGAGATCAAAAGTATGCCAAGATTTGGCTATTGGATTCTATGGACCTAGTACTATTGCACAGTTGCCGTCTGTATCGTCACCTTTTGATGCGTTAAAGTTTAATACAACACTTTTACTTGTGCTGGCTGCCCCTGTCCCACTGGCCCCGCATGCAAAGTAATCTGCTCCAGGTCCACCAATCAAAACATCGTTACCAGATCCTCCGTACAATTTATCGTTTCCATGACCAGCTACCAGAAGGGTGTTACCTGAGCCTGCAATAAGTATATTATTTCCTTTTCCACCATAGATCTGATTTGTTCCCTGTCCACCAGCTATGATTATGTTGTTACCACCGCCACCATACAATTGGTCATCTCCTGGCCCGCCGATAATTATGTTATCGCCAGTTCCTCCATGAATGATATCGTTTCCTGCTAGGCCAATTATTAGATTGCTGCCGTTACCACCCTGAATACGGTCATCTCCTTCAGATCCTACGATTGGGCGGCATGTACCTGCCGCCAGACATTTCGCAAGTTCTGTGAATGTACTCTGAGGGCTCTTAATTGATTGGATAGAAGTGGTGGCTTTTGATGTTGTAGTGGCAATATGGGCAGCAGCAGTATTTGCCGTTGTAGCAGTTGTTGGTTTTTGAGCTGTCATATTTGCATTGTTGTTAAATGCATTCTGAAAATTGGTTGTAGGGAAACCTGTGTTTGCTCCTCCTAGTTGTGCATATGTTGTTTCTGTTTCAACAAAGGCCAAGCATGTTAAAGCTAGTGCAAATATTATCACCGGCAGAACCAAAACAACTATTAGAGGCCTTTTTCTCATTTTGATTGCAGTATGTTCCAAAAGAACCAGTTCAATAATTATATCCTTGTCTAACAGGTATAAACATTTGTCTGTAATTATTAGCTTGTAGCACAATAGAT
>DAOM01000293.1 GCA_002501855.1 Candidatus Nitrosopolaris nunavutensis | reverse complement strand
TACTATGACCCTTTACTATGACCAACTATATTCACTCGGTTCTGTCCTGTTTCGCTCTTAATCTCTCCAATTTTCTTTGATAATTCGTTTGCATGGTCTGCAGCGGATCCACATTTGTCATCTGATTGTTGAAAAGTTATAGGAAATGCAGGAATACCATCTTTTTTAAGCAAATCCTGCCATTTATTCCATACCGCTGCGTCTGATAACCATGTATCAAGAGTACAGAAAGTAGTTTTTTTGGTGCAGTATAACCTAATGCAGCACTACTATTGGTATTAGATCGTTGGTAGTAGGCTATCACCACGATAGAAAGGAATGGTCCTACCAATACTGGTTATTATCATCACTATTATCACTGAAGCAATTACGGATACAATCCCAATAGTTTTCATCAAAAGATTCTGCGTCAGAAAGAGCTATTAGCATTTCAATTTCACAGTCTAGAGGGATAGATGCAGCGAAGGCCCAATCCTTCTTACACACAAACTCTACTTTAAGTAACTGTGAACGCGTGATACTTGCGTCTAGCCAACATTGTTTAACCAATATTCTATTGTCGGTAGTTCAACGTAACGGAGCGTATGTCATAGAAGGTTTTTTTGATAAAGCAATATACGGATGATGCAATGATTCATTTTTTCTTTCCGAGCTCTGTGTAAACCTGTAGGCACACCACTCCTTTAGTTAAACCTGCGTATGGAAATACTAATTGACTCCTCCTATTTTTGCTAGATCTTTGAACGTCCAAGTCCTGTACCTGTTCATTACTCCGACTGATAGCATAAAGGTATAATAAACAATAAAAAACGTTTCAACTTATGTCGCAAAGTGAATGGTTTACTACCTATTTAGAATACGAGAATTTGAAGGATATGCTAAATGTTATGCTTTATACATCACAATCCTTTATGACTATTACACCACTACTTTATTACATAACTTATCGTGATAAAGAAATACTTTTCATTCATTCTGGTATAGTCGGTGGTATTGTTGCCCATTATCATATCCTTAACGAAAAACCAAACAAGAAATTTGTGGAACTGGATAAGATGACCGGTGAGTTTAACTTCCTAAATGGTGTTGGTACCAATCCTCATTCCATTTACATTCCTATCGTTAGATTAATCAAGTCTACTCTTAGATTTCCAATAGATGCTTTGGGCACAGTTTAGAACTTCATCATGATAGTGTCATAATAGAATTAAGGTATTGACTTGCTTTGATCCAAGGACACCAGGAGTAGAAGAGCCAACAGGTGTATTACTTCCATATTCGTGCCAAATGATCCTTGAATGTCTGGATTCTTTCAATCTAATCTTGGAAGCACGAGTGTAAGGCGTCGCGTCGATCCCAACTGGAAGATCTAAGACGATCACAATTAAAATTATTTGGAGGTGCAGCTTTTCAACATTCCTTTGTTAAACTTTGTACTAGCAGCTTTAATTGTTGATTTTTTCTCAGTTTTCCTACTGGTAGGGTTGAACCTCTTAGTTGCATCCCACAGCAGGGACAAAAAAATGCTCTTGAGAGATCTAACGATAACTCCGGAACATCGTTCTAGACGAAAGCCTGGGCGGAATTGCCCAACCCGATAGACATGGGGTTTATGTCTAATTTCTCACCGCGGTATAGTAATATCTCGGTGAGACAAACGGACATATGACCGAACTGAAATTAATAGAGATATGTCGAATAATGAAAGCCCGGTCAGTTGGCAGCAAGATCTAATAGATGGCATAAACAAACTTGAAAGAAAATTAGACGACTACAAAGGACATATCGGCGCTAACCAAAACGTGAAAGATGAATACTTTGTCGCGTTGAAGAAGGTTGCTGAAGCAAAAGAGGTCATTAGTAGGCTTGCAGAGACGTTCAATAAGGAATATGCATCGGGATAGTTCTCCGTAGATTGTAGCTCCACCATGTCTCGATGGTCTGCACGAAGTGGTTGTTGCCGATCCACTTTCAACTTTGGAGGTGATAATCTTGTCGCAGTATATTCTGAACGTAGCATATCAGGTTTCTGGATCTGGGTTCCTGCAATTCAAGGAAGAGATCACTGCGAAACATATCGCGCGCATTGAGCCTCTTCATTTATTCTGATTTCATACAGATTTTCTAGCTTGCCTCTTTTATTACATCCATTATTAGAATAGCAGCCTGCCTTTCAATACAGGGCTGCTAAATTAGAGATTTCAGGTAGTAGTAATCGGAGCTAAAGTGTAGCGTATATCCGTTGTATGTGCCAATTATTTCCAGTATAATAGTGTCGAAGGTTTGGTTCAGTTGCCAAAATTTTGGGCCTACCCTGCCGATTTTGGGTAATTATACAGACATTCATGATGAATTTTAAAAAGGCGCAATTCGCACGCTCATTCGTAACCTTTGTTTTTAAGATTTTGTGTAAAAATAATGAAAAAATAATCCCCTATAATATTGTCACCTTCGCCTAGAGACTTTAAGTCAGTGTGTCGGACTCGATAGTATTTCTAACCAAGGAATTTGAGAGGGATGATGTGGTTTCATGGTCTTCCTCCCGGAGGAAGACCATGATATTGTCTGTATAGGCATACAGATTGACAAAGATTGTTGGTTTCTCCCCTGACGAGTGGGCATTTATAAAAATGCTGCCAAATCTAACAGTCGATTGAGCGGAAATTGAGCTATTGAAAGAATATGGGGGAATTTTCACTTGGTTTTTGATGCTACCTGACAATTTCGGATATCTATACTTACATTAAATGATGATTTCTGAAAAGAAAAGTACCTGCGAGCAGGAACCAATTAAATTGAAAAAGTTACAAGTTTGGTCACAAGTTCGCTAGAAGGATAATCCAACATTTTCTTCTGTTCTTCTGTATTGGGATCTACTACGAATTGGTTGTACATCCTATTAACATAGACTTGAATGAATTCCTTTTCCTTCAGTTTGACCCACAAATCCTACCGTTATCAGGATTTCTTGTTTTTCACCTAAGACAACCCTACCCCTTTGAGGAGAGGTGTGTAGTACCCACCTGGGTTGCTGCCCTGGGGGCGGCCCTAATTCCGTAAAATCTATGCCAACGTTACTACTCACTAAAGGATAGTTCTGATAATTCCAGAATACATATCAGGTTTAATATCGTCTTCTTTTATTCCTACCCATGTCATCCGGGGAGGTTAAACCGTAATTTTTGATAAAATTAAATTAAACCTGAATAGGCCTTATTTGCACGCTCATATGCAGCATTAATTTTTAAAACTTTTCATAAAAAAATACAAAATTAACGCTGCCGCCCTCCCGGGAGGGTACGCCGTACCTTGCATGCAAATAACAACTATGGAAGGCATTTTGCATATAGAAATATCAACTCTAGGACAATAAGAACATCACCACCTGAGGACTTTCAGAAACCAAGTCTTTGCACGATGGACACCGGGAATAGTGAATTCCCTTGCAATTACGACAGGACAGTTTAACTGATCTAGTAGAGACAACAAGTGGCTGTTATTGAAGAAGCTAAATTTTCCAATAGTTGCGCCTGTCACTACTAAATCAGGTTGAGATGCGTTAACAGCAGATAGAATCAAATCGGCAAATTTTTCACTATTCTTTCCTGTTTCCTCTGACAAATAAATTTCATTAAATTCAACTCCGACTTGTTCGAGGTACTCTTTACGCTTGTTATCTTGAGCAACATGATCCTCGAATTCCTTAGCGTCCTCTACAGATTGGTCTTCACGTCTTTTATTTACCGCTAATACACTCACATTGAACTTTCCGGAGTGTTCTAGCCAGCTCGTTGCTTTTAGTACGAGGTCTGAATGATATCCGCCATCATATAAAACAACCATATTCTTTTTCAGACGCCGTTCAGCCGTTTGTGCAACAGGTGTCAAATCCTCACTACCTTCAACTGAGGATTCAAATAAAGTAAGGTCATCTCCGGTTGTTCTAATAGCAAGCACGTTACAGGTGCTTAGCGTTTGAAGTTTCTTATTATTTCTGTATGTTTCAAAGTCAGTAATTAGCAAATCAATTTTTTGTTCTTCAATCGTTGCCAATACTGCCTCGCTTGTATCATGAGAAATCCTAACCAGATAGTGATTCAAAATCTTCTCTTGTTCTAGCATTTTTTCCAACGGTTCAAATGATTTTCTGGCAGCATCTGCGAACGCAGTTCCTGCAGATAGTGGTGTTTGATTTGGCACTGTAATTACTCTTAATACATTGACTTCACCGTCATTTTCTTTGGCAACCCTTATTGCATACTTTATCAACCTGTCAGGATTTTCTGGAGTATATGGAATCAAGATTCTGTATTCATTTCTGGTTAAATGCCCTTCGCTTGTTACAATAGGAGCATAATGCTCAATTTCTTTTTTGAAAGTGTACATACGATAAAGTGCAAATCCGACTAATATCCAGAGAGCTGAGATAACCCAACTTAAAGGCTGTGTGACTAGCAAATATAACGCAAGACCGAGTTTAAGGAAGACACCTATAATTGGAATTATTGGAAAAAAAGGAATCTTAAATCCATAGTTTAGTTTATCGCCATACATTCTTCTTATATTGATAACGGCGATATTTACCTGAGTAAACAGCAGCAAGAAAATGACTCCAGCGGCAACTGCTATCTGATCAAGAGGAAGTGCATAAGCCATAACTGCCATTATTACACCCGATATTCCGATGGCAACATGGGGTGTTTTATGTTTGGGATGTATAGTGCTTAGCCGGTGTGGCAGATTGTAGTGTCTGCCCATAGCAAACGAAACTCTAGAAGAAGAAAATGTAGTGGCATTTAATGCTGCTAAGCTGGAGACAATACCTCCCCCCAGCACTATAAACGCCCCATATGGAAGAAAGAGTGCAGCAGCTTTCGTGATACCCAGATCACCGTAATGACCTATGTATTTCCATGCTGGAACACCTGGAGGAAATATCGCGCCTATGGAAACAAAGGCAACAAGACAGTACAGAACAACTACGATTGCTAGAGAGGTAAAAATGGCCCTTGGAATGTTTTTTTTTGGATTCTTTACCTCTTCTCCTGTTTGTACTATTATCTCGTAGCCCTCAAACGCGATGAATGTCAAACCCATAGCAGCAACAATCCCGCCTATGCCATTTGGCAGAAAATCAGCAAAATTTGCTTTCCAGTTTGGATGAGTATGAATCGTCCAAAAACCTGCACCTATCAAAGCGGCGATGGCTCCGAGCTGAACTATTGTGACTATTGTTCCAGCTTTGCCTGTCTCTGAAACTCCTTTAACATTGATATATGTAAAAGCAGCAATCGAGGCTACTGCTATTAACTTATCAAAAGGAATAATTCCTAACAGGGGATGGTCTCCAAGAATATTTACCATTTTCAATAGACTAAAAAGAAATGACCCAAATCCTACAGCGTACAAGCTTCCAGCAACGATATGTGCAAACCACGCCATCCAGCCACTTATGAAAGCATTTGGCCTTGGTAATCCTTCCCTAACCCACAGGTAACCGCCGCCAGCTTCTGGTATAGCGGAGCCGAGCTCTGCATATCCCATGGCCGTAAAAAGAGTGATTATTGCATTAATTATAAAGGCAACAATAACAGAACCCCCTGCGAGACCAATTGCTGGACCAGTGAGGACAAATATAGCTCCTCCAACTAGCCCCGCTATACCGATCATCATGACGTCCACAAAACCCAATGAACGGACTAAGTGTTCTTGTGACGGCGTGTCATCGTTGTAGCGGGTAGACAAATATTCTATCTACTCTCGCCCTGATATGTCCAATAGTAATTAAAGGTTTAGAAATTTGTAAAGTCGGATTTCACAGTGTTTTATGAAAAAGAGTCTCTCACGTTTGTTCATATGAATATTGGAGGATATTATCCAACAGAATAGATTCGTTATCTCCAATACCTTAATCTTTCTAACACTCCTATCCACTTACTTCTTTGTACTATTCCTAAATAAAGTAAAGAAGATCCAATAAAGCTTGGAATTGTTGCACCAATCTGAGACCATTGAAGAATGTAAATTGGAGACAGCGAGGATAAAAGATAATACAGCAATACACCAAACGACCATGCAACAATTGCCGGAAATCCAATTTTTAGGACATTTTTTCCGTACATCATATCCTGTGTATATTGCCGCCGCTTGACAATATAGTAGTCTGACAGAACAACCCCAAATAATGGTACGAAAACAGATCCTATCAAAAGAATAAAGGTCTCATACTGGGAGATAGGAATCATCATGGCAAGAACAGTACTAAGGGCTGTAAAACCAGTTATCAAATGCCGCTGTTTAATTTTGTGAAATATACTTTGAGTAGAAACTGATGAAGAATAAACATCTGCAAATGCATTAGTAGTCTCGTGTAAAATAAACATAAACAAAAGAAACCCGAAAAATATTGATTGTATTGCAAGAATTATCGCAACAACATCAGAATTGCCAACAAGTACGCCTCCAAAATAAAACAAGATGTTAGTAATTGCAAAACCCATAAATGTGCCCCTAAAGGCGCCCTTGCTATCTTTTGCAAACCTGTTATAATCAGCTACAAGCGGCATCCATGATACGGGTAAAGCTATTACAATATCGAGGGCAGAGAAGAAGGACATTCCAGCTCCTCCAGATGCTGATAGCAGTTTCGAAAGATGTCCAGACATCAAAAGATTGATAATTATTAGAAACGATGCGGCATATACCACCCAGATCGCAAATTTTTCCAACCACTGTCTTACGACCGTAAGTGGGCCCACAATACCAAGCAGAGTAACGAAAGCTCCGAATAGAATAGTCCAAAGATAATATGGGATTCGATCCCCTGTTAGGATTTCCGTAGCTTTTGACATTATCATAATTTCAAATACAGTCCATCCGATCAGCTGCATTACATTTAATATGGCAGGAATGGAAGCACCATGAATACCAAATGACGGTCGGGTGCTTATGAGAGATGGAACTGCATGATCGCTCCCAATCTTTCCTGCAAGAGCGAGAAGCAAAGAGCCTGCAATAGAACCGACTATAATTGCAGGTATCGCATCAGTAAACCGAGCGGCTGTTAGAAGAGATCCCGCAGAGAAAACTAGCAGTCCCACGCCTAGGCTTGACCAGAGCACAAAGTACTCGATTCCTCTGAGCGATCTATCTTTTGGCGGAATAGGTTCTATACCCCACTCCGGTAGCCTCCTTATTGGAAACATTTGTCTATTATCTGTACCAGTAGGTCATATGAATATGAACATGTCGAGACGTTGCTGATTAATGAATACACATATTAGCTAACATAATTATCAATTAAAGTTATTGCATTAATCGATTAGAGGGATCTCTACTCTGCAATATTTGACTAAACCCTTAGATGCATCTATGGTGGTTAATCGCAACTTCCAAGGAAGTACCTATCAGAGAATGCAAAAGGAAACAGAGATATATTATACCTTTGCAGAGGATGTTTGTCAGCGGGGTGGGGAAGCCAGATCCTTATAAAAGTGAGGCTAGGTGATCCCGGCGGGCTCATAACCCGCAGAGCGGTTTCCACTTTTGCATTTCGCAAGTGGCCGCAGGTTCAAATCAACCCCCCGCTACTAATTTTTCAAGACGAGGTAACAAACCATCTTGCTATTAATTTCGGTCTTGGATTAAAGCCTAATGACTTCTTTTCCATACCATATCTGTGGAGGGGCTTGGTTAAATGCCTATGAGATTTCGGCGTCGGAACATAGAGCCCGGTCAGGACATCTCTATCCCGAAGCACTGGGATTTTCTTGGCATTGCCGTCCTTGTAGCGACACCTGTCGCATTGAAATCCCTTGTTCTTTCCTTCCGACTTCATTTTCTTCGTACAATATTTGCAGGGCGGATTAGTCAGATCGCGTATCTGTACAATTTTCAAGATAGAAATGTATTCCACATTTAATATTGGAGGACGATTACATGTTGCTTTTCGGACACCACATCCTATCTCGATCACATCTCCTATTTCCATTTGAGAAGCGATCTTTGTCAGACCAGTTGGTTCATATACTGCGGCCGAACCTGTAACGCCGCCAGAATCCTCAATTCCGAAGATTACATGTCCTCCTTGTATGGTTTGCGGTTTTGTGATAACCTTACCGCGTACGTAACCAGCCATGTAAACTCTGATTGCTGATAACTTCAATTCATTCTGCAAATGCATATTAGTTCCTTGATTTGAGCGAAAGACCATATATCCATCCAAGATCTCTTCCGGCTGTAACCATTCTAACGATGAAACCACAACTTCTGGACTTTCACCTCTTATACCGCAAAAAACGGGATCTGGACCGTGTGGAGCAATCAACACACGTCTGTGGTTTTGATCATAGTTATTGAAGGTATTCGGAAAAGTTCTCTTATCATACTGAATTACTCTAGTCGCATTTATTTGTCTCGTTGTCCCATAGTTCTTGCACTTTCTGTATGCTATAGCCTCAAACGTGTGATCTCCATCTTCCAAAGTACCAATTGCAGCTAGCGAGCCTACTAAGCCTTGACCGTTTCCAAAAGTGAAATGGCGAACGCAATTTGCTTTTGCTATTTTTTCCGCCTTTTGCTTACTTAGAATATCAAACATTGCAAACCTACCAAATTCCTTGAGCGCTTCCGGGACTAGTGCTCCATTTAAAAATGCTACACCAGGATTTGCACCCATCCCTATGGCTGATTCTTTTTCGATAAGTTGCCTTATATCTTGAATTATTCTTTCGTGGTTTCTTGCCATAACTCTTAAGCAGACTGCTCCATTCCCACGGGTCTTTAATGGGATATTGGGATTTAACCTAACCAATAACGGATAGTCGAGGAACTTTGTATTTGGATTCTTTAGTAAATGTCCCGTAATCTTAAATGCTAGATGCGTCGTGCATTTTCCACATGTTGAGTCTGTGTCATCAAATCCGATATGAAGAATCATATCCTGGCTTATAGTGCAAGGATCGGGCGTTGCTGTTGTAGTAGTTGCACCTGCCTTCGCCATATCGATCATGTTGCTACTATATGAAATAAGGAATGAAGTCCAAATATTAATTGTAACTACTAAGTTTCAGGTTAATACACCAGACCACGAAGATAAACCGAAAATTCATGCATATAGAGTCACCAAGAATATATCTATGTTTTTGTCGTTTACATGTCTGTATAAAGTCCGCATATGTGGTTATATCCTAAAAAGAGCCTGTACATTAGTAGCCATCCTATTCCATGCCTTCTCCTTATCTTTTGGAAACGCCTGTTCTGAAAACCTGATTGTTTGATAAACATACAATGTCAACAGAAAGTAGGAACAAGACCGCCGACTCCACTAGCTTCAAGTGCAAGGCATTTGGTATAACATTTACAAGAGAACAGGATAGGGAATAAATTGGAAGATGAGAAACGTCAGCGACTTACTGGCCTGGGTTAGATCCTTACTAGTAACTAAATTTAGTTTAATTCATTCATTCATTCATAATTGTTATTTCGTGATGTACCTAAGGGTCGGTCTGACCTGCGTACATATGCCTTTCATCTAAGGCCATTCCTCAACTAAACGGAGAATCGAGTCACATTGCCTCAGATGTTTTTCTTGGATTGGAAGTGTACGTGGCATTACATGCTAGGTTAGATTGTTGAGAGAGAATGCCGATCCTAATGCCTTCGAATTGCTCTGACACTATTACTAAACAATTAGTTTATTCCGAATCATTTTTAATAATGGACTAGAGATTGTATTCATGTGAAAAAGTCAATAGCAGATATAGACTTCACGAAACGAAATGGTCTAATCCCTGTGGTACTTCAGGATAGAAAAACAAAGGATATCCTAATGCTTGCCTATACTAATAGAGAAGCCCTTGATAATACCTTAAAAACAGGAAACGCTTGGTTTTGGAGCACCTCCCGCAGTAGATTATGGATGAAAGGCGAAGAGTCGGGAAATATCCAGCCTGTTAAGGAAATACGCGTGGATTGTGACGCTGATGCTTTGCTATATGTGGTAGATTCAGAAGCCCCTGTGTGCCATACTGGCAACCGCTCGTGCTTCCATAACAAACTAGTTGATGAAAAAAATTGAGTGAACTTATACAAAGTTATTAAAATTTTTATATAAAATCGGTTAATGACAATTATTACGTACAAAATGAAAATATATTGATAATGATTATTTTTTTTTGAAAATTCAGTATTACTAAAATTGTGATTAGCCAACCTTATCTACTACATTTGGAGAATGTTGATTATCAAAACATGGGCATTATACAGTCGCTACAATGTAGAGAGTGCAGAAAAGAATATGAACCTCAATTTAGATATGTATGTGAAGAGTGCTTTGGTCCACTTGATGTTATGTACAAGTTTCCTTCTAGTATAAAAAAGAACACCTTCGAATCACGAGAGAAAAATTACTGGCGTTATTTCGAACTCCTGCCTATCGCTGATAAAAACAATATTGTGAATCTAAATGCAGGTTTTACTCCGTTACAACAAGCTGATAGGCTTGGCACACATCTAGGAGGAATGAAGAATTTATTTATTAAAAATGATTCCGTAAATCCAACATTTTCATTTAAGGATAGGCCAGCAGGAGTAGCCGTTTCTAGGGCCAAAGAAACTAAATTAAAAGCAGTAGGCTGCGCGTCTACTGGTAACCTAGCTTCTGCGACTGCTGCTCACGCTGCTAAGGCAGCATTGCCGTGCTACGTTTTTGCCCCATCCGATATTGAAAACATAAAGATCGCACAAGCATTATCATATGGAGCTGAATATGTAGCAGTGGATGGAACTTATGACGATGCTAACAGGGTTGCCTCCGTAATCGGCGACTCGAAAGGTATCGGAATAGTCAATATAAATATGAGGCCATATTACGTGGAAGGTTCAAAGACTCTCGCCTATGAGGTTGCTGAACAGCTGAATTGGCAGGTTCCAGATAATCTTATCATTCCTGTTGGAAGTGGAGCAATGTTAAATTCGATTTGCAAGGGATTTGAAGAGTTGCACAACCTCGGATTAATTGATAGCATAGCAAATCTAAAGATCACGGCTGCCCAACCACATGGCTGCGCTCCAATAGTCGATGCCTTCAAGAAAAAAAGTGATGAAGTTATACCAGTTGAAAGACCTGACACCATTGCAAAAAGTCTTGCGATAGGCGATCCCGGAGATGGATTGTATGTACTCAGAAGATTAAGGCAGTATAACGGAATTGCAGAAGAGGCTACTAATGACGAAATTATTGATGGGATACTAATGTTGGCCAAGACAGAAGGCGTGTTTACAGAACCTGCTGGTGGAGTAGCGGTAGCGGTACTTCAAAAGATGGTTGAAGAAGGTAAAATCGACAAGGATGAAAAAGTAGTTTGCTATATTACAGGAAGTGGGTTAAAAGCAACAGAAGCGATAACAGCTGTGCTTCCAAAACTTAGCGCTGTAAAGCCGGACGTGCAAACAGTTTTAGCAATGATTAGATAATTACATGATGAATCTGCATTGGTTGACATAAACATTCAAGATGGCTAATATCGAATTCATCATTCCATCAGTCCTCAATAAAGGAACGGGGGAGAAAAAAATTTCAGTAGAAGCTCATGACCTACATGAAGCATTTGCCAAGGTCTCTGATATTTTGGGAGACGATTTTAAACGTAGGGTATTTGATCTGAATGGTAAGCCACGTGCCCTGATCAATATTTACATTAACGGCAGGAATATGCGCTTTAGCAGTGATGGCATGTCAACACTACTCAAAGACGGGGACTCCTTGTATATATTGCCAGCAGTGGCCGGGGGAGCGGAGCTGACGAACGAAGATATGCAACGCTATTCCAGGCAGATAATGCTCGAAGAAATAGGATTCGTTGGAATGGAAAAGCTGCGCGATGCTAAAGTTTGTGTGGTCGGGATCGGAGGGATCGGAAACCCTGTCGTAACTCAATTAGCAGCAATGGGTGTTGGCAAACTGAAAATAGTTGATAGAGATGTTGTTGAAATTTCAAACTTACATCGACAACATCTTTACAATGAAGACGACATAGGTCAAGTCAAGGTTGAAGTCGCCGCAGAGCGTCTGAAAAAAATAAATCCTCATGTTGAAATCGAGGCAATTCCTCTTTCCATTACCAAATACACGGCAGAAAGCATCGTCAAAGGAATGGATATCATAATTGATGCACTTGATAGTGTTGATGCGAGATATGCTCTTAATGATGCATGTATCAAGTACAATATCCCGTTTATCTACGCCGGAGCACTGGGAATGTTAGGTTCAGTCTGTACTATTTTACCGAATAAATCTGCATGTTTACGGTGTATGTTCCCCGCATTAGCTGAGGAAGACATGCCTACATGTAGTACCGAAGGAGTACATCCATCGATACTTTATTTGGTGGCCGGCGTTCAAGTGTCGGAGGCAGTCAAGATTGTTACAGGCCAACATCCTACACTTGTAAACAAGTTGCTCTATATAGACTTGAACGAACTGTCATTTGACAAGATCCAGATGTTTAGACATGAGGAATGCTCTTCATGTGGACCAAAAAAAGAGAGTAAGAAAGAAGTTGTTGTACAA
>DAOM01000077.1 GCA_002501855.1 Candidatus Nitrosopolaris nunavutensis | reverse complement strand
TCTTTAAGATGTGGCAGTATATATCCACTCATAGTGTCGTAGTAATCAATCAAGTCTCTTTTGGTTAATGCTCGGTGGTCTTTTGTCTTGTTCCAGAAAATTTTGTCAAGATTAGAGAATGATTGTACATTACTAGGTTGCCTATTAATTGATTTTCTCATGTTAGAAGTATGATACTTAGTAGCGTCAACACTTGGAACAACTTCTGCTAGGGGTTCTTCCAACTCAATCCTACATTCACTAGGTGATTTATCTTCTCTAAATCTTAAGAATATGGGTGTCCTCATAATCATATCCTTTGTCCAGCCATGGAACTTTACCTCTACCACGAGTTCTGGCCTTATCCAAACCGGCTCTCTATTTGTATATGGCACATATTTTATAGGACAGTTGTCTACCTTCATTTTTTCCAATCTTTTATAGGCAGTATTAAGTAAACTAAAATCAAATCCGCTACCAACATGACCGACAAATACTAATTCTCCTGCCTTATCATACATCGCCAAAAGAAGTGAGCCGAAATAACCTGCTCTGTTTCCTTCCCCTCTAGTATATCCTATTACCACGCAATCCTGAGTTTTTATAATCTTCATCTTTAGCCAATCAGTCGATCTTGTTCCTTGCATATACATACTGGATTTCCTCTTTGCCATGATTCCTTCTAGATTCATAGTTTTGATTTTTTTATATACCTCGAGTCCCTTCTCTTCAACAAAATCTGATATTTTGATTTTGTCGTTTGGTCTAATCACATCAGATAAGATTTTTCTTCTATCTACAAACGGTAAGCTCTGTAGATTCTTTCCATCAAGATACAGGATATCAAACAGATAATACGTGGCTGGTATCTGTTCGGCCAGCGTCGCAATCTCCTTAGGAGAGTCGACATTCATTCTTCTTTGATGGTTTTGAAAGTTAGGATAGCCTTTATCGTCCACCACAACTATTTCTCCATCAAGAATCACTGATTCTCTGCAGTTTATCGCAGCCTCCAATGGTGATAACAATTCCGGGTATCTGTGAGTAATAGATTTATCATTTCTGGACTTTAGTTCGAAAATTTGTCTTGTCTTGCTAAGAAAAACCAGAGCACGGACTCCATCCCACTTTATTTCAAAGACCCAATCTTTGTTATTAAATGGCTTATCTACTAATGTGGCCAGCATTGGCTTAACAGTAGTTGGAAACTCATAATGAGATGTGATGTTTGGCTTGACTTCTTTTTCTCCTGTCTCTTCGTCGTTTGCGTCTATTTCCTCTTTGTTGCTCCTTGTCCTTCTTTTTTGTTCTAGTTGGTTACGATTGGTTCTTTCTAATTTTTTGGCTTCCAAATCTTCAATTGTTCTTTTAGTTAATACTGACTCGGGTCTTGTATTACTCAGATCTAGAACAGGCGAAGCATATTCATCATTTTCTTTTATCAAAAGCCATTGATTGTCTTCTTCCTCTGTTGATTCTTTTTTTCTTTTAATCTTGACTAGTGCAAATCTTCCTTTTAATTTTTGGCCAAATAAAATAAAAGATATCTTCCCGGTTTGTAGCTGCTCTGAAAGTTCTCGCTCTGTAATATAAGTCCCTGTATCCCACACAATTACAGTACCTGCTCCATAGTTTCCTTCAGGAATCACACCTTCAAATAATAAATAATCTAAGGGGTGATCTTCGGTCATAATTGCTAGCCTCTTTGTTTTTGGATCAAGTGAGATACCTTTCGGTACAGCCCATGATTTTAGTGTGCCATCTTTTGCTTCCAATCTAAAGTCGTAGTGTAATCTCGTTGCATGATGTTTTTGTACCACAAATCTCAAATTATCGGAGTTGCTACTCTGTTTACTTCTTGTCTTTTTTTGTTCCTTTCTGTTTGTTCCTGTTGGCTCTGGAGTATCGTCAAAATCTCTTTTCTTATGGTATTCTTGCAATGAAGACATTGCATTACTTCTCTCCATCAGGGTTCATTTTAGACAATTGCTGTGCTATGTCAGAGACTTTAACAGTCAAAAGACCCAGCATTGCGAGACACGTTCTGTGTGGTTAACGTCGGATGATTCATTTTCGTTACGCTGAATACCATCGTCGGACAGAATGTTCATTTCGTTGCTCAAGTAATGAATCTCGTCCTTTTTAGGTGTTCATAATTTCGGAATAGAATAGAATATTATTCTTTCTCGGGCGTGAATGTATTTCATTGACCTCCGTGCAAATCATAAAATTCTTGGTTCAGTCTGTTCATCCGTCTTACCCTGAGCCATTCTTTGGACAATGGGCGTCCAGACATGGCTTGTATCAGCTGGCTTGGATTCATTGTTAAATGTTCTATCCCATTAGCGTGTTATACCGTCTTCTCGTTTCAGACTTTTGTTGATTTGCAATTAAAATTAGACGCATACATCCTGTCGTTGTGCTCTTAGAAAAAAAAAGAGAAGATTCGTCTTACTTTCATTCAAGATTATTTGTGTATGTCGGCACTATTGTCGCCAAAGTTAAGGCAGACTGTACTACTACTGCTACCCATCGCACCGTTTAAACTGCTGGTATCCATTTTTTGTGGTGGTGGTGATGTGCATGCATTTTGCTGATTGACCTGTTGATCAACTTTGATGCTATTGCTGTTGTGATTGTTGTGATTGTTGTGTTTGTAGTGGTTTCCGCCTGCCAATGCTTGTTGTGGTACGGCGAATGGTATTGCGGTCAGTGCCGTAGCTGCTACGATTGCTACGATTGCTAAAGTTACGTTGTGGTTCATTTCTCAGAGGCTATCTTACATTATACTATATTTGGACTGCTTCACAACAACTGGTAACACTATAGGAGAATTTGTAGATATATTCAACGACTAATATATTTATAAGAAAAATTATAGTTGCTTTCGGGCGTGATACTTTTAGTAAAAGTATCACTGGAGATTCCATTTATCGGTCATAAATAAATCATGGATTTGACAATGATTTTCATATTCAATATATATAGGATATTCGAAGTGTCAATGAAAAATAAAGCGGGCCTTCTACGTCTGAGTTACTAGATAGGGTTTCAACTATTTTTATTGACATAGTTAATAGGAGCGATTTCTTCCATTTTATTTTGCAACTCCAATAATCGTATGCCTTTTTCTGTTATTCTGTAACACCGCATTCCTACTTCGTAATCTATCAGGCCATTTTCCTGCAAAGTTCCCAAGTATTCTTTCAGCTGATTATAAGCAAGATATGATTTGTACATTAATCTGGTCCTACTTGCTCCTTCGCCCGCATTTGCCGCTTCTAAAATCGATCT
>DAOM01000303.1 GCA_002501855.1 Candidatus Nitrosopolaris nunavutensis | reverse complement strand
GGTGGTCACTTATGAAATATAGGAAGAACAGATCAAGGCATAATAGTTTGGAATCTATTATCCGGCGATTACCTAAGCATTAAAAAGCAGTGCACAAGAAAGGATGGAATTTTACTAGATTCAGGATTCTATGATACCGAGACATGGGGTGGCTTGCGCAAATGTTGGAAAGGATACAAGATAGCAAAGTCAGAGGGAGATACCAAGAATATGGACTATTATGCAAAAGGTATAAGAAAATTCCAGCGCGAATTGAAAACATCTGTAACAGAATTCCCTCAATTTGGTCTGTTAGGTCGAAAGATGCCCCAAGAATTTGATTCAGAAAATTACTTGCTAGATAGTAGTGGTTGTCCACTAACCCAGAAGGAATTAGAAGACTATAGGTTACAAGAGTTAGCAGACGATCCTTTTAGAATCGAACGTGAACCAGATCTAAGAAAAGAGCAGGAGGAATACTTCAGACGAATACGTCAAGGATTTGTAGATCCTGGATCCTAAGGATAGAAAATGGCACGTATAGAACTCAGAAGAGTAATATCAGAAAACCAACTATCACAGATCATCATCATGACACCGAAAAGGGGAGAGGTGAGGATCGTTGCCCAATTTTTACGAATCCGAATAGGCCATGACTAGCTCGAACTCACAAATAAGTTCAGCAAAGAACCTAACAATTTATTCAAACGCACGATATGTCAATTTTTCTCTCTACCTTAAAGCAAACCTGGCCGTCGGTAACTCTGTGGATCCAATAATAATGAAATTGCAAAAGAAACATCTTACGTTGAAGGAGATGGCAGAAAAATTACTAGTCTAGTCATAAAGCAGTAAAGTGATGAAAAGTTGAACTTCTTTGGTACCATAAAAGAAAAATCTGAGGAGGAGAATAAGAAGATGTAGTAGATGGCTTAGCTGTGACGACGGCCTAATAAATCCGAACCACTATTCTAGAATATATTTATGCAAAATATTTCTGAATCTTGGGGTTACAAATAGATTTGAAAGAACGGATATAATCATGGTTTTGTTTCGATTATCGTGGCATTATCACGTTGTTACGATCAACCTGATAGTAAATAGGAAGCAGCAAATCATATCAGTCAGTTGACTTTGTTAATCGACTCAACCAAAATCTCCGGATAGCATATAAGTGAAATAAAATAAAATAAAATAACCATTCAAAAATTATCGCCAAAGTTTCGCATATGCTCATCAAGATCCGTTTGCGGATTCCCCTTGTTTGTCTCTTGACTATGTTCCCATTTATGATTTCGATGATCTACCTTTACCTGATGCTCTTCTCTGACATGATGAAGTCTATCTTTTTCATGAATGAACTCTTTGCCGCACTCATGACATTTTACAATCAGATGATGGTGTACATGTCTTGCGTGTGCTATCAGATCTTCATAACTCTCAAATTTTTCGCCACATTGATCACAGACATTCTTGTTATGGTGTAAAAGGTCCATTGATTACTGTTATTGATCTTCTTTGACTATTAAAAGGTATAGAGGAATGTGACCTCTTCGAAGTTCAATAAATGAAACCTTCATAGTGCGTTACAGGAAGGATGATTGGTTAGGGGTAGTGATTAACAATTCAATGTCCTGAAGCAAGGACTGCGGATAAAAATATTCACGACATTAGAAACCGACATAGTAGTACATGGTGCCAGTCGGACGCCAAATGTTGAAGGATTGATCTGATCGCGGCTGACATTGAGCACACTTTCCGAAGAATAAAGGTAAATTAATATCGGCAGAGTTTCAAACAAGGCTGTAGAATTTGTAATCCGAACATTCTATAATGTAGAACTTCCATAATACTGACGTACAATAAAACAGAAGGATAGTATCCCCTGATGTTATAAAAAGATAGAATAAATTTGATGAACTAATTCTTTATCAGCAGGTTATCACGTTGCCAACAAAGGATTAATATAAAAACGAAATCTTTTATTGTGATGAGAAGAAATATTGCAACAAACTCATGATTTTCTGTGGGGCGTCTCTACATCTCCGTATCAAGTTGAAGGAGGGATTACAAATAATGATTGGAGTTATTTTACAACCTCAGAATCAATTAAGAAAAGAATTTCCTCGTTAACCAAGCCAAGTCTAATGTACAAAGATAGTACCCAAGTTTTGCTACGGCCTGCCGGTGAGGCTGCTAAAACTTGGGATCCTCATTACTATCTGAATGATTTTGATTTGGCCACCAAATTGGGTATGAATGCTTTTAGAATTGGTATAGAGTGGGCGCGCGTTGAACCGGAGAAAGATCAATGGGATCAGGGAGCTATTGATGGCTACAAACAGATGATAAGATCTATGAGAGAAAGGGGCTTGAACCCTGTGATTACGTTGAACCATTTAACACTTCCTTTGTGGGTATTAACTCCCCCTAGCAGATTTACAAAAAAAATAGGTCAGAGGTTGTTACCATCACCATTAAGAGACTTACCACTTGCAGACCCACCTGCCTCAGATCCATACTGGAAATCTCTTAGAGGATGGGAGAATTACGAGACAGTTAAAGAATTCATTAAGTTTGTTACAAAAATTGTACAAGAACTAAAAGAGCTCGTTGACTATTGGGTGACTATAGCTGAACCTGTAGCATCTGTGATTGGTGTAGGCTATATTGCAGGATTATGGCCGCCTGGTTTTTTGCTTGATGGAAATAGAGCAAAAAAAGTATTACACAATCTTATTGAAGCCCATGTTCAAGCATATGACATTATCACTTCTCTTGATAGCATTGATGCCGATGGAGATGGTATTTCCAAAATGGTTGGTTTCTCACATGCAATGGTAGCTGCCAGTCCAGCAGAACCAACAAAATTGATAGGGGCAACCATAAATGATAATATCAGAGCTGCTGCAAACTTTGATTATTTTGTAAATGATTACTTTATCAATGCTGTTATTAGTGGAGAGGAAGACCTAAATTATCTGAACACTCTTCAAAGGCATAACAAAGATAGCAAGGATTTTATCGTGCACGAGGAGTGGAAAAATAAGAGTGACTTCATTGGCATTAACTACTATAGACGTGTATATGTTCGCTACAGCAATATACTCGCCCTTTCTTCAGCAAAGTTCGCTGGCGGATCATTCGTAAATAATCTTCACGCACAAACCCATCATCAACCTCATGGCATTCTAAACGACCTCGGTTGGGAAATCTACCCAGAAGGATTATACAATTTGATTATGCGAATAAAAAATCAATGGAACAACACACTACCTGTTTTTATTACTGAAAATGGCGTCGCTGATAAAAATGATAAGTATAGAGCTCCGTTCATTGTAGCACACCTTCAACAAGTCAAACGAGCAATCAATAACGGCGCAAATGTTATCGGATACTTGCATTGGTCTTTTATGGATAATTATGAATGGCTTGAAAATTATAGACCGGAAGCCAGGTTCGGATTATTTAGTATTGATCGTAACGTAGGAAAGAGTGGCCTCCCAGACTTTAAACGCCAAGGAACCAAAGGTGCAGAAGCACTGGAATTTATTATAAAACAATCAATATTCCGAAACGAGAACGGAGTGGACACAGATTCTGCGATTACAGCAGCTAAAGATAAGTTTGGAACATTTAGCGCCAACGGCTCCCATCTAATTAATGCAAAGGATTAGTAGTTATTTGTGATATGAAAGATATATGAAATCATAATGACCTAAATGGCATCGATACAACACATTGGAGAATGTTCTTGCTCATATATTCTCCCACTCATGCCATGTACTCCTATATTTTTTACACGTTAGCTGCTATACTTAGATTACGCCGAACAATAGTTGTATCCTATACTTAGACTCGTAGACTCTTGGATGACTTTGAACGTCAATGATATACTAAAAGATTTTACATACTCAACTGCTTGTGAAGTGTAATGACAATACTTCGGAATACTACCTTTATTTCAAATCCCTGATATTCTTGTAATTTTCAACAACCCGAATATTATCGTTAAAATCTGCTGCATAGCTAGCATTTTGTCCGTATGGTGTT
>DAOM01000042.1 GCA_002501855.1 Candidatus Nitrosopolaris nunavutensis | reverse complement strand
ATTTCAAAAACTAGATAAGATGAGTAGAATATCGCTAGCACTACTTAATGACTCAGTCGAAGCTTTTCTACGAAGAGACTATTATCTGGCTGATAGCATTGTAGATAAAACAGAAGGCATACGTTCGTTGGAAAATGAGATAATTTTATTTCTTGACAAAGAAAAGACTTCTACCTCAACCCTGCATGAATCTACAAATGTTTATATCAAGCTAATTTTAGAGGACATACGAAGAACTGCGGAACATGCAAGTGATATAGCAGAAGCGGCTATGAATGAGACGGTGAGTGAAGTAATCGAAAAAATACCCAGTCGTGAGAGGAAGGTGGTTGCTCAATGATCCATCCGCCATATTACATAAGTTTGTAGAGATGAATGCACTTTTCGTAAGATACTAATCAATCAAATTAACTAATAACCAATCCTTGCATCAGCATTTTGTCCTGTAGTAGGGGCTAAATAGTCTTCGTAGACTAAATAAATGCTATGAAATAGAGTTATGACAATTCGACACGTTCTTTTATCCTGTCAAGCATTGAATCCAGCTTCTCAGAGCTAATCTTTGGTCTGTTCTTAAACATCGAATGAACTGGTCCCGCTCCGTCACCACTGATACGTGGAATAATATGGATATGGACATGTAATATTTCCTGTCCGGCTTCTAAGCCATTATGTATTGCTATAGTTGAAGCCTTGACACCTGTTGCCTCTTCCACTGCTGGAGTTACAACCCTTAGCAAATCAAATAGTGCAGATGAAAACTCCCTATTCATCTCCTGTATTTTAGAATAATGTCTTTTTGGAATGATCAGAGTGTGTCCTACAGATAAGGGAAAAGCATCTAGAAATGCTACAGCTTTATCATTCTGACTAATAATTCTTGCAGAAATACTACCATCGACAATTTTGCAAAAAGTACAATTCTTTTTTAACGTTTTCAACGACACTTAAAAATGATCTGTGCCATATTTATAAAATACTAATAAGAAAAGCTCCCAAGAACAAATTATTTATCTATGGTAGACACTTGAGTGAAAAATAAGAAGGTATAAGGATCGTGTTTATTCCAGAGATTTAGGTGGTAGTTTGCGATCTCCTGACTAAGACAGTTCTACTACGGCTAGAAATTTCATACTCTGATAATGTCTATGCTGCTGGCATCTTTAGATGATTTAGTTGCTCTCGGCTATATCTGTAAGACTTCTTTGGTATTGACAGACAGAATATGAAATGTCTTCATCAAAACGCAGTTGGCTGCAATGAATTAGAACAGTCTGTCGCATTTTAACAGCAATTAATCCCAAGTGGTTTCCTTTTGTTCCTCACTACCTGTACATTCTGTCTTTACTCGTGTGCTCCCATCTTTACATAAACCATGTTTGCGTAACAGCTTGATGCACTTACGAGAATATCATAAAGGTCATATCTAGTATGAGAATGCTCTCACCAGACGATAATATCTCTATTCTCAGGTTTTAATAATTTTTATCAATTAATATCAACCACTGGAAATAACGTCTTTAGATTCACCTAATATAGCCATATTTGCACTAATTATCCATCTTATTTCAATAGTCTTTAGAAAACGTACGATAATGTAAAATTAACGTTAGTAAAATATAGGTTTATATTTCTCGTGTAAACAGAGAAAGATATGCAGGGAGCTATCCAGCACAGAAAAACAGCGGCCAAAGAACAAACCATTGACATGAAAATACAAACTGCCGCAGAAGGATTAGCCCCAGAATATTACAGAAGCATTAAGAAACTGTCAAATAAACAAAACGCTTTGACCATAGCCGACTATCTTGCCTCTATGAAATCTGAAACTAACCTGTCAGATAATTATAGGAAGAGCATCATAAAGATAACAAGCATATTCTCTGCTTTTTGCAAAAATAGACCATTCAAATCTGTAACTAGAAAAGACTTTTTATCGTATTTAAATTGTGTTAGAAAACCTGAGAAGGATGATCCTATGCATAAGTGGATTGGCACTTACAATTATTATAATACCATATTAACAAAATTCTTCAGATGGTTATACAACCCTGATATGTCATCCAACACTAGACCTAAACCGCCAGTTGTAGAAAATATTCCACTCTTAAAGAGAAGAGAAGTAAGCATTTACAAACCTACAGATTTATGGACCATAGCTGACGATCTTCTGTTCCTAAAGTATTGCCCTTCAAAGAGGATAAAATGCTATCATACTGTATCTAGAGATAGCAGTTGTAGACCTCATGAGATCCTAAAGCTGAAGGTAAGAGATATTGTATTCAAACTAACTCCTGACAAAACAAAACAGTATGCAGAGGTATTGGTTAATGGAAAAACAGGGACTAGATCTATACCACTGTTTGACTCTATCCCTTATGTCAAAGATTATCTAGACCACGAGCACCCACAGCCAGGTAATCCAAATGCCCCTTTTATCTGCGGGCTTCGCAGGAGTATAGGAAAGTCAATAGGGGTAAATCAACTCTATATGATTTATGACGATTACAAAGAGAAATACTTTCCAAAACTGCTTGAAAATCCGAATATACCTCCAGAAGACAAACAGAAGATTAAGGAGTTACTAAAGAAACCATGGAATCCGTACATTAGAAGACATACTGGATTAACGGAAAAGTCACTCAAAATCCCTGGCTTAATGAATCAATATGCTGGTTGGACACAAGGCTCTGCAATGGCTGAGAAATATTTTCACTATTTCGGTAATGAATCAAGTAATGGCCTTTTAGAAGCATATGGAATAGTTACTAAGGATCAGAAAGTATCAGATGTATTAAAACCAAAATCATGTCCTCACTGCTCAGAATCCAATAAATATGATAGTAAGTTCTGTGCTAAGTGTAGAATGGTATTAACGTATGACGCGTATAGTGAGACTCTGGAAGACCAAAAAGAGAAAGAATCTGAGATTCAAAGATTGCAAGGAAAATATGAACAAGACATGAAAGCAATGCGTGAAGAAATGAAACAACAGTTTACTCAAATCATGTCAATGATACAACAGAATCCTCAGCTAGCCCACATTAAACCAGAGGCATTAACAACGAAAACAATTACAAGATAGCATCCATAGCGATTTTGTTATTTAGAGAACTTAACGCATCTTAAGAGATATATTCTTCCTCAGTATCAGGGTTTTCTTCTTCCTTCAGATCGTTGTAATATATTTCCTCAAGCTCATAGTCATTAACAATCTTCCTCCAATCTTTGAGTTCTTCTTTTCCTCTGAGTTCAAAATACGTCCGGTGCATAGTGGGTAGGATAGAATAGCTAATTTTCCAAAGCGAATCGATTACCGTTTCAGCGTAGTTACTCAAGTCATATTCTCTAAAGATTTCTAACATGTGAGATAAGTTTTCGGGCGTTAGTCCATATTGGCTGTTCCATAACGTCTGCATTAACCAGCTTTCAGTGTATTGTGATGGTAGACGCGGCTTAAGTTCATATATTTTTAGATGTATTTCTTGTATCGTTTGAGAAATTATTGCAAATTTCCGTTGAATAAAATCTTTATTGGCCCAGTGTTCAGGCATGGAGAATAAATCCGAAAAATTATATTTCATAATTATGAAGCTGTAAGGCAGTAGCATAGACTCATGTAAGTCGCAAACCCTGTTAAAAAGATCTGTTGCATCCTTACCTTGTTTAATTACTACACCCGCAGAATGATTTAGTTCGATGTATTTTCCTTTTGTCTTATCTATAAGCTTGAAATAAGCTTGTTTAAAAAAATCAAGGTCCTGAATTAGCGTAACTAGAGCATTTTCTTTATTGATAAATAGACGGTGAGTTTGACTATTGTGTTCATCGTTTCTTATTAGGATCAATCCCTCTTTTGCTAGAGTGTGTATGTTTTTGGAAATGGGGACCCTTGTGTATTTTCCCAAGTTTTTTATTAATCCTTCTTGCGTAGTACCTTCATTCTTTTCTATATAATTTAGAATTAATTTTTCTTTTTCATTTAACTCATAATTGACGCTGTGTTGTTGTTGTCTGTGGTCACCTACATTCTCAACTCCGCTCTTTAATATACTGCTAACACTATTTATGACACTTTTTAATTCATTCGTGTCAACTAGTATTTTCGGCATGGTATAGAGGATGTATAGGGTTGTATATAAAATATCTATACATATACGTCTTGCGTTCTATTATATATGGACTACAGAAATACAACTCAGATTAGTAAGACAAGAGAGCTCGTACAAAAAGAACAGACCTACGATGAGCTTATCACGAACATGAGCGAAACGGGGTTAGCTATTAATAGTATTACTTGTGAAGCGGTAGGATGTTTTTCAAAGGCCACGATTAAGCTGGAGGTAAGAGTAGGAACTGCTGGGACCATCGCGTTATTTCTTTGTGAAGAATGTAAATCAAAATTCATGACTGAATCTTCCGACGAAGACCTAGTGCCCATCGTAATCGATACATTCGGGAATGAAAAGTAGAGGTCATCGTCATGAGTGAGTATGATGATTTAGTTAAAGAGGCAAAAGTAAAAGCGGCCGCTTTTCAATCGACAGCTAGGGAGTACGTTCCTAAGATGTACCAAGCACTTCGCAACGAGAATCAGGAGATTCCTCCTGCAGACGCAAGGGATAGGATAGAGACAGATTGTGTTGGAATATGGTCTAAACGTACAATACTTGATGCATTACCCGATGAAGCCAAGAATCCAGAAAGGCAAAAAGCAGGGAGATTACGCCA
>DAOM01000285.1 GCA_002501855.1 Candidatus Nitrosopolaris nunavutensis | reverse complement strand
CTTATTTACTGAGGAGAATTTACCGATATTTGGCCCCACAAAGGGCGCTGCGTTATTGGAATCGAGCAAGAGCTATGCAAAGCACTTTATGAAAGAAAATCAGATTCCCACTCCAAACTTTTCCACATTTTCAGACATAGAAAAGGCAAAGGACCACGTACTAGGACAAACAAATCAACTTGTCATAAAGGCTGACGGACTAGCAGCTGGGAAGGGAGTAGTAGTGTGCGATACTCAGGACGAGGCCCTTGCTGCGCTAGATTTGATGATGGTCGAAAATAAATTCGGCCTCGCTGGCCATAATGTTATTATCGAAGAAAGGCTCTTCGGGGAAGAAGCATCTTTTATTGCTATTTGTGATGGAAAGACAATTATGCCGCTTGCATCAAGCAAAGATCATAAAAGAATATTTGATAATGACCAAGGGCCTAATACTGGAGGAATGGGAAGCTATTCTCCTGCGCCACTTATTGACTCTGGACTATATGGAAAAATCATAAAAGACGTAATGGAACCAACTGTGAGGGGAATGAGTAAGCGAGGGCAGCCAATTAAAGGATTTATATATGCCGGGATAATGGTCGATACTGCTCGAAAGCAACCGTACGTCTTGGAATACAACGTAAGAATGGGAGACCCCGAATGCCAACCCATAATGATGAGACTAAAGTCAGATCTTTTTGAATATTTGCAGTCGGCGGCTGAAGAGGGACTTGACTCCTCGCAGCCTCTAGAGTGGCAAAATGAAGCATCTGTCTGTGTAATTATGGCTGCAAAAGGATATCCCGGCAAATATGAAAAAGGTAAATGGATATCTGGTCTTAACTCTCATATTGATCATGGCATTATGATTTTCCACTCAGGTACCAAGCGAGATGAACAGAATAGAGTTGTAACCAACGGAGGCAGGGTCTTGAGCGTATGTGCGTTGGGATCGGATACAAAGGAAGCTGCAGTTAAGGTATATTCCGCGGTAGAAAAAATATCATGGGGTAGCAATGAGCAATATTTTAGAACTGATATTGGCAATACAACATTTCCTTATCAAAAATAGAACATTCTTTTTTCAGTGACAAGCACGTTAATCTTTTGGTCATTATGAGATCGAGGGACTTTTTCACACACCTGAAATTCATATGCCAGACCTACCGAGACGATAGAATTTTTTTTTCTAGCGATAAACCTATCATAGTATCCGTATCCGTAACCAATTCGATATCCGTTGGTATCAAAGACAATTCCAGGCACCAAGAGCAGATCGATCTCGTCTGAAACGCAAGAATTGGATGATATTGATGGTTCTTTGATGCCGAATTTGCCGGCTGTCAAGTCAGTGTTCAATAAGATTCGATAAAACTTGATATGATCTCCTATTGTCCTTGGGAGCGCAACTAGCCTATCACTTTTCAAAGCAATGTTAACTATCTTCTGTGTTCTCACTTCCGAGCCAACAGGATAATAACTTGCCACCATTCTGGAGCGGTTAAACTCATCTGAATGAGCAAATCTTTGTTGAATTGCTGCGCTTCTTGTATTGATATCGGAAGGTGAAAGGGAATTACGCTTTTCAAGCATAATTTTGCGCATCTTGTCTTTTAGATTGTTTACGACCGTTTTTCTTGTTACCGTCTATTATTCATCTCTTTTTTCAGAGAGGCGGCCGTTATCGTATTCTTCAGAAGCATCGATATGGTCATCGGACCGACCCCACCCGGTACTGGGGTAATCCAAGAAGCCTTCTCCTTTACATTTTCGAAGTCTACATCACCGGCTAACTTTCCATCATATCTGCTAATACCGACATCGATTACTACCGCATGAGGCTTTATCATATCAGCAGTCAGGAGAAAATGTTCGCGGTTACCGACAGCCGTAATTAATACGTCTGCAGTCTTTAATTTATCTACTAGCATTTTCGTCTTTGAATGGCATAGGGTGACGGTCGCGTCTCTTTCCAGCAGTAGGAATGCAAGAGGCTTACCAACTAGAGTGCTTCTATTCACTATAACGGAATCCATACCTGATATATCGACTTTATTAAAACCTAATAATTCCACAATTCCGGCAGGCGTGCAAGGTTTTAGAATCGCTTTTCCGCACACCAACATACCTGCATTATATGGCGTCAGCCCATCTACATCCTTGACTGGATTGAGGATACTAAGTACCAAAAATTCATTGATCTGTGTAGGAAGAGGCAGCTGAATCAAAATACCATGTACTTCGGTGTCTCTGTTTAGCGTCCCGATAAGCTCTAGTAACTCTTTTTGCGTGCAAGATGAAGGAAGTTTGTGGTCTCGTGTTAAGATTCCTGCGGCCGCAGCGGCCTTATGCTTATTTCTTACATATAGAGCTGAACTTGGGTCGTCCCCTACAAGAACTGTTGCTAAACAAGGGTTAATTCCCTCGCTCCGCAATTGACTTGCAGCCCTTTTCACATTTGACTGAAGACATGCAGCTGCGACTAACCCATCTAGGATCCGTGCTGTCAAATGCTTATCAAATTCTAACGTGTAATATTTTGGTTTATTTTTCGCTGTCTCAGTTAGAAATTTATCTATTTAGAATGTCATTGAGTATTGTTGGCCTATTTGGTGTCTTCCCTACTACAATGTAGTATCGAAACCTTTCGGCCTTCTATCCTGATATTTCCTTTTGAAAATAAACCAAGCGCTTCTGGATAGAGTTCGTGCTCTACTTGTAGTATCCTTTCTGCCAACAGTTCCTCCGTATCAGATTCGAACACAGGCACAGTCCTCTGCAGTAATATAGGTCCCGTGTCGATCCCCTCGTCCACAAAATGGACTGTGCATCCGCTTACTTTGACACCATAGTCTAAAGCCTGTTTTTGTGCCCGAAGGCCCGGAAATGAGGGAAGAAGGGCTGGATGTATATTCATTATTCGCATCTTGTATTTACGAACAACTTCACGGCTCAACACGCGCATGAATCCTGCAAGGCATATTACACCGGCGCTTTTGTTTACACCGTATTCTTCCAAGATCTGCACCAGTTTTTGGTCGTAATCCCACCCTCTGGATTCATAACTCGTCAAAGTGTTGGTTGGTACACAAAATTTTTCCGAGGCAATTTTGAGACCCGCCGCAGCAGGTTTATCGGATATAACAATCGAGGGTCTAATATTTTTGATCGTCCCTTGCTTGATTGCTGACAGTATTGCCTCCATATTACTACCACGTCCGGAAATTAAGATTGCAAGATTAAGCAAAGGTGTATACTTAATGGTACTGATTCTTAAAGCTAGATGTGAGGGAATTAAAATCTTAAAATATATCTTGAAGTTAGGAGTCACAGCTATCGATTGTCATCATTAGTTACTTTCGCTAATTCTTGCATTGTAATTTACAGCGGCAATAACAAAATATCAGTTGATCCAACCAAACCTGTTTCCTCCGACTTTGCCTTTTTCTCTCATGCACATATTGATCATCTTTGCCGAAATTATTCTCGAACTCCCGTAACTATCGGAAACAAAATTCTTACCTCAAAGGAGACCTCTCTAATCGCTCATGCTCGAGGGTTTCCGATGAGTGAAATAAATGAAGAATATGATGGCTTCCAGTTGTTAGATACAGGCCATATTCTTGGCTCCAAGGGTCTATTAATTGGCGATAAGCTATACTACACAGGTGACATTTCTACTAGAAAAAGGGCATTTATGAAATCAGCCAGCATCCCCGAAGTGCAAACCTTGATAATAGAGACAACCTTCGGCCGACCCCACTATGTTTTTCCCGATCTAACAGATGTTATACACAAAACAAATAAAATTATTTCTGAAATGTATGACCAAGGCATTCCTGTTCTGTTGATGGGTTACCCACTAGGCAAAGCACAATTATTGACGGCGCTTTTCGGCCACTGGGAGCCGTTCTATCTCCATGATTCAGTCTATAAAATGAACAGTACTTACAAAAAATTGGGCGTGGTGTTAAAGGATGCGACTATATATTCTGAAGCCGAAAAACAAGGATTGTTGAGCAGGACCAAGCCTTGGGTAATGATTGCGCCCCTGATGCATTCAAGAAGTACTTTTGTGAAACTTATGAAACAAAAATATAACGCCGTCTGCATTGGGTTTAGCGGCTGGGCGATGGATAAGCGGTACCGAATCATGATGGGTCTTGATCATGCGCTAGCAATGAGCGATCACTGTGACTACTCGGAACTGCTTGAGTTTGTGAAGGCGTCTGGAGCCAAGAAAATTTATACATTTCATGGGTTTTCCCAAGACTTTGCGGATTCGCTTAAGAAACTAGGATTTGACGCGGCACCGGTCGTAAGACGAGGCCTAGCAAAAAAAGGAGCTCGCGAAAATAAGACCTCCCTTCATCCTTCGCTGGACGCATATTTTTAGAAATTAAATTATCCTCTAAACGTGGCTATCACTTACTAGATTGCTCCCTAAAATAGGGAATGATTTTGTTACCGAACATTTCTATATTCTTGAAGTAACCGTCTCCCCAGAATCTAATTATAAAATGGTTTGTACCTGCTTTGATAAATCTCTCTAACATCTGGATAACGTCATCTGGTTTGCCCACGCCAATCGCCGTTCTTGCGACACTGTCCGGTATTTTCAATGCTGCCTTTTTCATTTGCTCCATGAGCTCGGGTTTGTTCATGGCATATTCGGTAAAGTATCTACGGAAGTCGAATTCCGAATCTTGTTGAATTTTATGCACGCTTAATAATTCCGGCTTGTACAGGCTTACTTTGACTGCATTTTTCATCTTATTCCATGCTTCTTCCCCATCATCGGTGAAGTAAATGTCTACGTCGTTTGCAAATTGGAAATCAGAAAGGTTTCTCCCTATCTTCTTGGCATTTTCACGGATCACGTCAGCATGTCGTTGAAATAATTCTGGAGTGTAACCGATCGGTATCCATCCATCTCCGTACGTGGCACACAATTCGAGTGTCTTTGGTGCACCAGCTGCGATGTAGATAGGAGGTCTCGGTTTGCGAATAGGTCTGCTTTGGAGACATGCGTTTGAAAGTTTGTAGTATTGACCTTCGTAGTTGACACGATGGTCTGGATCTGATTCAAAGAGTCTTTCGATGACCTCTAATTGTTCTTTAAATTTTGTTACCGGTTTAGAAAACTCTATGCCGAAGTCGACAACGTTTTGAGCTTCGCCAGCCCCTATACCAAGGATTGCCCTGCCGGCAGTAATCCTGTCCAAAGTGATTGCTGAGAGTGCAATGGCAGAAGGATGCCTTCTAATGGCATCGGTCACACAAGTCCCTAATTCAACATTGCGGGTGATTGTGCCTATGGCTGCGAGCATAAGCCATGCATCATTTACGATAGCGTTTTTCCATTGCGGTACATTAGAGTGATCCATCATCCAGATAGAATCATAATTCATTCGGTCGGCTATTTGACAAGCAGTCATTATTTGAGTCTCATCCAGACCCAGACGAGCAACATTCAACCCTTGAGTAAATCCAAACTTTACTTGCATTCGATTTCCCCCATAATCCAACTACAGCGCCGGAATATCCAAATATCTAGCCATCCATTAAACAATAGCAAACTATTATCCATCTCTAGACAATGGATGCAAAGCGACCGCTTACTTAAATATGTCTTGTTTCCATATCTCAAGACATTATTTTCTCGAGAACCTTTAAATAAGAATCGCAGCGTTTTTGTACGTTACTGATGTTATTACCCTCCGAGATCGAAGCAAAATCACTAATTCCCGCCATAAGGGCGATTTTAGCTAAGAAGCTCGTAAATGAATACGAAATGAAGGAGGAGATCGTCGCTAGAGTTCTTGGTGTTACTCAAGCAGCCGTTAGCAACTACCTTCGAGGGACCAGAGGGGACATACAGCTCATGAATAAGCTGACCTCAGTTTTGGAAGTGATGCGGATGACCGATGATATAGCAAGAGACTTGACTTCAAACAAGGCGTATACTCCTAACACCATGGCCAAGTTCGTCGAACTGTGTAATTATATGCGCTATACGTTCATAATTTGCGACGTACATCACGGTATGGAGTCCAATATAGATGAGCAAGTGTGCGAACAATGTAAAGGCACACTAATAAGCGGTAGAGTATAAGAAGTTCAAATTATTTATCCAACGATGAGTTACCCTATAGCAAGGATCAGGATTAACACGCAGTCGCGCTATTGTTTTTTATCATGTCTATCGCAGTTCTCAGGACCGTTGAACCCATTATACGTCCCAAGCTTCCTGTTGAAGCGTATTTTTCAGTAAACCTCGCACTTTCATCTTTTTTGACTAAGTTCCCGGAAAATAAAACGGGCACAGGGTCTGCGCTATGGGCTCTTTTTGTACAAGGCGTTGAATGATCAGCAGAAATTACTATTGTCCCTCCCTCTCTTTTTAGCCTATTTCGTAACGTCCCAAAGAACAATCTATCGATGTCTTCTATGCTTCTTTTTTTGCCTTGTGCATCACCATCGTGACCAAATTCGTCCGGTCCCTTTATGTGGACGTAGATGCCGTCATAATGTTCCAAATTATCCACAGCCACAATCGCTTTTCTTTCATAATCGTTGATATCCCCTGCTTCTAGTGTCTCCATACCTAACACCCTGGAAATGCCAATTTCCACAGGCATGTCCACGATGCTTGCAATGTCCAGATTGTACTTTTTCCTGATCGATTCGAGTTTTGGAATAGTGTTTCCAGAATCCCTTAAGAGGATCGCATTCATAGGTGTCTTTCCTGAGCTTTCGCGGCGTTTGTTGATTGGATGGCCTCTAAGGAGTCTAATTACCTGTTCCGAAAACTCATTGACAATTTTTGCGGCGGCCGCCGCTGATTCAGTGGGTTCCTCGGCATATGATTTTTCCAGGTGCATTTTCCCTAAATCGGCTTTGGCTACACCCATGCCGTCGACCTTTTGATAGGCTGGATCTGTGTTTGTTATCTTATCGGAGAATCTCAAAGTAGCATGTCTGAACCTTACGCTTACGCGATGTCCGATTGTGGGCTTTATAACGAGTGAAACGCCCCTATCGCTAAACTTCAGTTCATCCGCCAGAGTTTGGCAGACTTCGGCGGCTTCAACATGCTGGATATTTCTACCTGCTCTTCGATCTATTATCTGCAGCTTATCGTCTACGGTAGCAAAGTTCCCACGCAAGGCTAGGTCACCATCACGAAAATCGATGTCAGACCCAATTGCTTCTATCACTCCTCTCCCCACGTAGTTAACGTATCGGAAGCTGTAGCCTAGCATATTAAAGACAGCAATATCGGATTGTGGTGCAATTCCTTCTCCTACTGTGATTGTCTCTCCCATGCACCCGTTTTTAGCTAAATAATCCATATTGGGCGTATAGGCAGCATCAAGAGGAGTCAAATCGTTTAAATTTGGATGCGGCAGATCCGACACCCCATCGAGCAAAACGTATACAAATTTTATACCAGAAGCGTCTTTATTTTCCATTAATCATCAGTACATCAAGGTTGGAGAATTTATCTGTGACGATAATTCTGCGGCGGACAAATTGGAATTTTGGGCTGAGATTTACTATACTTCAGTATTGAATGGAAGAATCGAAGACAAATGATCGTAAACCTACAGAAACTTGGTTTGATACAGAAGCTTTAATTAAAAGAGCTCCTACGATGTTTTGGGGGCAGTGTAACAGTTGGGGGATCTGAGGAAAGACTATGTCTTAGATAAGTTTGTAATAGTGCCAAGATCAAGTGAAAGCGAACGAATCGATCCTCCGTTAGATGGATCGTGTCCATATTGCCCAGGCAATGAGGCCAA
>DAOM01000169.1:19354-19561 GCA_002501855.1 Candidatus Nitrosopolaris nunavutensis | reverse complement strand
TCCCTATAGTGCTATGATCTATGTATTAGCACATATTCTTTGGACAAGAACAGGCTTTGGGGGGTAACGATAAGAGGTTTTGTAGCCCTAGGATATCTCTGATGTGGTGGGGATATCTACATACTTCTCTCGGACTGGGGAAAGTACGACTTGCTTGTAATAAAGGTTGAGGTATTCCAAATCAATCTTATATGGGACAGATAATTT
>DAOM01000169.1:17061-19150 GCA_002501855.1 Candidatus Nitrosopolaris nunavutensis | reverse complement strand
TCGTCGTCAGCGTCAGATGTGTATAAGAGACAGATTCCAAATCGATCTTATATGGGACAGATAATTTTTTTCCGTCTTTTTTAGTAAGTATGCATTACTGCATCTTCTGTTTCAACTGGTTCAAAAAGCTTCTATGTCGATTTCGGTTCAATGAATTCGGTTCAATGCCCTCCCGTAACATTTGCCAGCAGTTAAGAAGAAGGGTCTGTGGGACCCGAGAAATGCAAGATAGCTAGAAGTGGAGGTTAAACCGCTGCGCTTCTGTTAGCCCAAGTTACTATCGAAAACGTACTAACTGCAGATCCGACAACTCCTGCTATTAGCGCTCCAATTACTGCTTGGTTCAGGAAATTTGGTATGGCCATAGCAAACCATTGCGCGATGCCTGGAAGGGATAGATATCCAAGAAAGCCTATGCCAAATCCTAGAAACCAAAAAGCAAAGATTGCAAGTCTTCTAGACAACCTGTTCTCCCCTACATCTTCCGTATACGGCAATTTTCGTACATTTCATTTCGTCGCTAGATTCTTTCATGTTTTAGATGTATCTGTCAGATAATAAGCCTGAGTGTCAATTTTTATAATAGATCAAAGACAAAAATGTTTTTTCATCCAGAATTTGACTTATTATCCTTCTCATGTCAAATCTAAATTAGATGATTCCGTAGCTGATATCGGGACTAGAAATATTTCTAATTATGGTAAATTGTTATGACCATCCTAAATAAATAGAATAATCTTCTCCTACTCCTGAACGGGTGTGTTTATCCAGAAATATCTACCTCATCTAACAAGGCTTATTTTTTATGAACCAAGCAACCGAAAAATGTTCAATAATTTAGGTAATATTAATAATATTGTCAATAGAAGGGGTTTGAATTTGCAGAACAAATATCTCGACAGGTCAAAATTTAAATTTATGAACAGGAGAGCGGGAATGCGAATCAGCTCAGTACCTAGCACAGTGACGAAGTGATATAGATTTGAATTCAACAGAATACTATACGCAGTGTCCTGAGTGCGAATCTGGGCTCATTCATGATTACAACATAGGTGAATACATTTGCCAAAAATGTGGTTATGTAGTCATGGACCAGGTTGACGATCATGGTCCTGAAAGCAATTCCTCCGACTTTGAAGAAAGGTCAAAGAATACGCGTGCTAGCGGATACACAAGCCTTTCATTACACGATTACGGTTTAAGAACCGAGATTGGTTTTGGTTCGAAGGATTACAGCGGCAAATCAATTGACTGCCAAATGGCAGAACAGATGAATAGCATGAGGAAATGGCATTCAAGGATAAGAGTAGCTTCCCCGAAACAGAGAAGACTCTCAAACGTCTTATCCAGGATTAACGAAACTTGTTCAGCGATGTGTTTTCCGAAGATACTGGTGGAAACAGCAGCGATGATCTATCGAAATTTTGAGAGCAGGAGTGGGGCGAAAGGAAAATCAATCAACGCCATGGCGGCAGCAACAATTTATCTAGCCTGTAAAAGATGCTCTGTAGTGAGGTCGTTAGAAGAAATCGTGGAAGCAACTGGCATTACTCAGAAGGATAGGTCTAGCCTAAAACTAGCTTCTAGATACTATAGGATGATGGTTATGGAGATGGGCGTCTTTACAGAACAACCCACGCAGCTCTCTACATCATTGTCTAGTCATTTCCCGGCATTGGCAGAAGCCGCTGTAGGCTCCGAATCAGTATTAATTTCAGCAGCAGCAACAACCACGGTAACGTCACTTCCAATCCCGGTAACGCTTACAATTGATCATTACATAGCCAAACTCGCAAACATGGCAAGAATTGAAGCCAAGGTAGAGAGACTAGCGATTGAGATAGCTCACAAGTCCAACAATCACCTTCTTGCAGATGGCAAATCCCCAAACGGGCTGGCCGCAGCATATATTTATCTAGCTGCAATTCTACTGGGAGTCAATCTTTTACAGATAGATTTATCAAGCTTGGCCGGAGTGACTGAAGTTACCATCCGTAACAGATGTAAAGATATTTTGACAAGTTTTAAGCTAACGATAAAAGTCAAACCGTTAATAGGAAAGACAGGCCGCTCATGAGGTCCAGGGCCA
>DAOM01000169.1:0-16756 GCA_002501855.1 Candidatus Nitrosopolaris nunavutensis | reverse complement strand
AGATTCATTCTTCTTGTTTTCTATATATTATTCTGGTCTACTGTTCTAATCTGCCGTCTGCACGTAGAGACTAATTCGCCTACGTGGGCTGGCTCTTCGAGATTCTTCTCGAACGGATTTTGAGTGCGAGACCCTATCTTTCAGTAAATCGTCCCTCCGGGCAGTTTGGAACGGGCGCGGAATTATAGCGCTATTTCCGAGGCGAGGAATTATATCACGACATTTGGCTCTAACTATACGCCCACTGCATCGCAGAATCGTCCCGCACGTCTATATCGTCTTTAGAATGCAAACTATGCCACTGGCCATCAAGGTTTTGATAAATCACGCCCAGCAGCACTTGAGCAGCGTCATCAAGTGGAAATAATTAGGGATATACTCACAACACCCATGATATGTAATAACTGGGAGAAGAACTGGAAAGAGTTATTGAGTTATACCACTTACTATAGGTTGACACCACCATGAATCAGGTTTATCCCTAGCACGATTCCATCGTGTTGTAGTTTGAATAACGTTTCTGTCATGGTAAACTCCTTAGCAGGTAAGGTGTTGCAGGGCTTGCGTAGCAACTTTCTATTAATAATATAATTTTTCTATCTGTACACTATTACTGATAAGGCTACTCAGTCTATGATTTCAGGATCGCTTTCTTACCCTTTGAGGAATAAAGTTCATTCAAGGGTCTTTAACATTCCGAGTGAAATAAAGAAAATCGAACTAGGTAGTCGAAGATGAATTTTAACTTCCTTCCAAAACTTGTTTGAGCTGCGGGACTGTCGTAACTATGCATCCGCCCGATTCCTCTATAAAATACTCAACTTGTAGATTGACGACAGCTGCCTGATTATCGCCTGTCAGTCTAAAATCACTTCTATAACCTATTATTTTTTTCTTCTAAGCATATGCATATCCTAGTTCGGACGTAACACCGCTATCCACGTCAGATCCATCAAGAATTGCTATTATGATTTGTGACCTTTTAATCGAATTTTCATTCTCTAAACCAATCTTTTTGTTTAGTTCTCTAAGCAGCTCCTTCTGTTTCCGAAAATCGTTTAATGAATTAATTTTTTCAACTTCTTGCGACGCTGAATCAAAACTATCCCACGGATTCAGTATCAGAGAAACAACTTGTTTGATGCCAGGGATCATCGTATTCCTCATGAATTCTCTGCCAGCGTCTGTAAAACCATATGGACTAGCTAAGTATACGATAAATTTGTCGTTTACCATGTTGAGGTAACATCGTGATTCTTTAAAAATGGATTGTTTTAGTAATTGTATCTTTGTCGGAAGCAAGGGGTTCTTGACTGAACACTGCGGAGCTTTTTGCTGCTCTTTTGATTTAAAATCTGCGGATGGACACACATCTTTCTTGAACTGCTGTGGAGACGTCAAGTCTGCAATTCCTTTGTTGCCTGCTTTTTATCATGACCAATTCTTTTTGAAAAATAGTCCTCTATAGTGCTTTCAGATTCAGTTAAACATTCTTGCTTAATTAGTGCTAGTAGGCATTTATTGGCTTTTTCAAACGATTGCACCAAATAAAACATAGAATGTGCAAAAAAATTATTTTGTAACAAAATTTTTGATATAGACAGGTCATATCTAGCCACCTGTAAAAGTATAGAATAAAGTTTTTCCAATGAGATAACATATCGACCTCACAAATATTATGTTTATCAAATTTATACTCCATCATTACGATTTTTATAATCTGAACAGTATATCAGTTAAGTGAATACTGATCTAGCATGCAGCTTCTTCGAATTTGCAGAAAATAACCTGAAAGTAGCAAAGTTTTTGGAAAGGAGTGAGTATTACGTTGGGTCACTAAATCAACTCGCTCAAGTATTCGAAAAAATCATAAAGTGATATTATATTTTGGTCAAAACAAGAATAGAACATAATCCTCAGGAGAAGATTTATCATGACATTATTGGATTCAGTCATGAAATTGAAGACACTTCCTTAGATTTATTGAATGAAATTGCAAATATAGAAAAGCAAAAGTTCTCTCAAAAGGCAAATAGTCCAGAAGGAGCTTCTAACCCGAGATTCACGGATAGGTATGAAGCATTGATTCATGAGACAACGAACTATATCAAGAAATTAGAAGGTTTTAGAAATAAAGAATTGGACAGAGAGTTCGCAAAAAATATTCAAGACTACGCAAACTTTGTAAAGCTAAAATATGGCAAATATATTTTGCAACCATGAAATGATTCGATTATGCAATTTGAATAGGACATAATCAAAGAAACTGGTATGTAGCAGCTTTATCCTAGCTTTGAAAAAGAATACGACTGCTACTTCCTTAGTTGAAGAACCTGCAATTCGTTTGTTCAAGGAAAATAGCAAGTTATGAATAATATTAACAGACAGCAAGAAAGAAATTACTTATCAGTTAAGGGTTTTGCTGAATAAAATTCAGCCTATTTACAACTTGGGTGTGGGATTTGAACCCACGATTCCTGCGTTAACAGGAACTCGACTCGAAAGGAAACTACTACATTAAAGGTGAAGTGGTTAACAATGGCAATGCCACTATGCAAAACCTGAAGATAACGGCGCATTGATATGATTCAACACATAAACTGATTGGAGTAACTTACGGTTACACAGACAGTCTACAGTCCCTAAATACAGGAAAGAGAGCAACCTTCACAATACTTGGAAACGGACCCAGCGATTTGCTAGGTAAACCAAAATTCGTGGAGTTGGGTTATGACTGGCAATGATGTTTCGTATTAAGAAATGAAACAGCATTTTGAAGTAAAATAAGTTGCGGAAATCATAGAAATGAGCTGTAAAGGTATCTGTATCCACCACGAAGCTGTTAAAGGAGTTCGTGGGTATCGTTATCTTAATGGAGAGAAAAGATGCCGTGTATGTTGTATATTTTTAGTGTGGGATAATGATTTTTGTCCAGGATTAGGCCACGCAGTTCAAGAGGTAAGGCTATGTGGCAAGAAATGACTATTGCGACAGCGATTTAATATTTGGACGAGACACAGAAATGACTATTTATGCGTTATGCCGACTAAAAGTCAGCCATTTTGGCTACAGTCCAATATATGCCAGGAGATGAAACTTCTCAAAGGTATTATTATTTCCAGATAAGTGGACGGAATCTTCAAGAGATTGTTAGACGAATGAATAAGCTTAAAGGAGAACTCGATACGCATCTTGAATGTAATCCCGCTAATAGCTCAATACGACTCGATTTCGAAAACGTGCCTAGCGGTTAGTTAACTTTTTATTTTCCTTAACGCCACTAATCAATAGAGCATATAGAATTATATGATCTGTTTCCGAACATATTTTTGAGGAAATAAATCAGTAAATGACTAAATATGTAGTTTCAAATACTATAAATTTAGGAATTTTTGTATGAAACCAAAAGATGTCTACAACAGCGTGCCTATCACATAAAGAGGATGTCGATGGTATATTATCTGCTGTATTGATCAAGGCTGCGTTTAATGCTAAAACTATCATCTTGGTCGATTACCCTAATATTATCTCTACCCTCGATAAACTGGCTGCTGCTGACTTTTTACCTAAACTTGATCGAATTTTTGTTAGCGACTTGGGTTTGAGTAAAAAAAATGAGGGAGAATTTGTAGATATAGTCGGTAAAATTATCTCAAATGGTGCTAAGGTCACATATATTGATCATCATGACATAAATCGAGAGAGCATTATCGCACTAAAGAAAATAGGAGTATTGCTGATTCACTCAGTTGAAGAATGCAGCAGTGTACAAATATACAATAAATTCAAAAAGAAATTAAAGCCACATGCTGCTTTTTTTGCTGCTGCTAGTTCATTGACCGACTATATGGAAAATAAGCCTATCGCTTCTGCCATCGTATCGCGATATGATAGGCAATTTCTAATGTTGGAATCTACTGTGCTTTCCTATATGATCTCGGCTAAACAGCATGACGACGAGTTTCTAATTGAGCTTGTCAATTTCCTTTCAGGTATGAAATATCCTCACGATATAGAAGGTGGTTTCACCATAGCAGAAAGATACGCCCGAAAGGTTTCCGATGCTATTAAGAAAATAGAAGGATCTATAACTAAATCCGATAACATTGCGTATGCGCAAAATAATTCGGCACTATCTGCCAGTATGATTGTCAACTTTGTTTTGGGTATCTCAGAAAAGCCAGTTGCAATGGTCTATAAGTTAAAAGACGAAATTGATTCCTATATTTTTTCTATACGTGGCAACAAATCCTGTAAAGTGCATCTAGGAAGAGTGGTAAATCAGATTAGTTCAGAAATAGGTGGAAGCGGCGGAGGACACGAAAAAGCATGTGGGGCAGTGGTCCCAAGAGAAAAACTCAATCAATTCATATATCTTTTGGATCGAGTTGTTGCACAGTAATAAAGACCCTTGATCTTTACTGCATTATTATTTAGAATTGGATTACCAGTGCTGCTAACCTAAACCTAACTAACTTAAAGCGTCCGGAGTTTGGTAAAGGAGGAGGAGGTGGGCGGTATCAAAACTGGAGCACAACTTATAAAATGCGACAGATATATACAGTTAGTATGGGCGGCAGTAAGAAAAAACCGTTGGGATCTGAAAAATCTTCTCCAGCCTCTGGTCATGACGGAGATAAACCTGCAAAAAAGGAAGAGACCAAGAAGGCTTTAGGAAAAGTCCAGCAAAAACAAAAGCTCTCGGTTTTGGTGGAGGATACACAAGGTAGGAGAGCTATACAGAGTATGAAAGCTATTACGATTCAAGGTGTAGCAAGAGCTGCGGGCGTAAAAATTTCTGTAGCTAACGCATATATCAAATCACTCGAAGCAAAGGGCATAGTTAAAAGTGTTGGTGGTTATAGCGGCCACAGAGTATACCAGTTGATTGAGCAGGTTTAATTAATATGCCGTAGTATCATTACGGCTCCTGTTTGCGCCGATTCTGCTAAATGCAGGTTGGATTTAACTACCCCTATCGGATTCATAGCAGATATTGGTGCAGAATCATTAACGAAAATACATACGGAACCGTTAGACGTTAAGTAGGCCATCTCTCCACGTTTAAATCGAGATCGTTGTTTCTCTGCTCCGATCGTTAACCCTGTCTCTATATATACTAAATTTTCTCCCAGTCTATGAATCCTGTCCTTCAGAGGCAAACCTCTTAAAATAATCTTAGCTGTGATCGGGGAAAGATGGCGAATAATTTCGCACTCGATGACTCCCTTATTTGATATCTCTATAATAAGAGGTATCCTTGAAACCGTGCTGAACTTATTTCACCTTAACCCAAACTGCCTGAAATGGGAAGATTTAATTGACTGGACATTGAAAAATTCGCAACATTTAATTATATAATTGTTATCCTTTTTTTTCTTGGTGGTTAAACATTCTTCAAATCAAAAGACCTCTTCCAAAAAGTTTAAAACTAAAACTTCTAAGGGGACAGACGATACTACGAAAAAGAGCCGTAGCCGGCGAGATGTCCCCACGGCCTTGAAAAAAATAGCCGTCAAACATGATGCTACACTCGAAAAAGCTCAGGTACAATTAGAAGATACTCCAGTCAAGAAATCGAGCCGCCCTGAAGATGAAGTTGTGACCTATGCTGAAGTTGAATTCGCACTCAAGGAGATTATCCCTAATGGCACTCAAGTTTTAGTCGGACCGGCACGCATTACGAGGTTTGAAAAGGCAAGGATCACAGGTGCCAGGTCTTTACAGCTTTCTATGGGAGCGCCGGCGTTTATTAGAGTACCCCAAGAGGTAAGAGATTCAATCTCTCTAGCAACAGCGGAATTATATGCTAAAGCATTGCCCATATCTATTAGACGCGTTCTACCTAACGGTGTATACCAAGATATCCCGATAGATTGGTTGAATTGAGAGATGTCTAGAATATGATAGAATTCAGTTACATCAATGAATTCTCATAGTTATGGTAAAAGTGATCATTGCTCGACCTTTATTAGACCTCTCATTTCCGGATGTATGTTGCAGTAGTAAACAAATGTGCCAATTTTATTTGCAATGAACGTGAGGGATTGACTTTCAAAATACCCCAGGCTTTTGGTATGTACGTTAAATGTATCTATATTCAGGTTATGGAGTGAGCGTGTATCTGCATCCTCATTGATTAAATGGATCGAGTCAAGCGCACCATACTTTAAGAAAATCGTCGGGCTGTTAAATCCTGCTCCCATGCCATTACTTCGTGAAGCGGCGGTAGATTGGCTGGTGAACAGCCAGCCCGTTTGAGGAGAATGACTTGCTTTCATAAATGTATTTATCGGAGGAGCAAAAGCCGGAGTATTCCCATTCACAGGGATCAAAGAATGTATTCCAAAATAGCCGGCTATTACGACAACTACTGCGATACCTACAAAAATCATTATGGCATATTTATATTTGGAAAATGTAAACTTGCTATTCTTGACGTTCTGTTGCCGCTTGGCTTTTTTTGGCATCCAAGTGGGTGAATCAAGCTAGTATATATTTAGTTAATGATCGAACGCTCCGCCAAGCCCCAGTCCCAATTACCAGGGAGATAAGGATCTGACAAGTGATGTCAGCGAATTGAGTTTGCCCACTGATGCAAGACAGATTCTATGACATGGTTTATCGGACAAATGTTGCGAACGATGGGACACTATAGCAACGAAATACAAATCAAGAGCAAAACTTAAATTTGTAGTCCCGAAAAGTTGCTAACGATCAAAAATTCCAACACTTCGTCGGTTGTACTTTGGCGACCAAGGCAAGCTCATGATAGAGGACGGCAGCATATTCGACGGGATTGGTTTCGGGTATCCTGCTGATATTGCTGGAGAAGTCGTTTTTAACACGGGTATGGTTGGATACACGGAAACACTTACAGACCCTTCATATCGCGGCCAAATATTATGTCTTACTTATCCACTAATTGGAAATTATGGTGTTCCGAGTATCGAAGACACTGACGAATTTGGATTGCCTAGGTTCTTTGAATCTGATAGAATCCAAATCAGAGGCTTAATAATTCAAGACCTATCGGTCGTAGCAAGTCACTGGAGTTGTGTCAAAACGCTTGATGAATGGCTATACGACCAAAGGATTCCAGGAATATGTAATATAGATACTCGAGAACTTACGAAGAAACTGAGAATTAATGGAGTGATGATGGGTGCTATCAGTACTTGGGCTGTCCAAGAAGGCGTGGCGGCTAACTCAGAAATTGACGTACGAAAAAGATTGTCTGGCCTTATAAAAAACCAGCCGTATGGTCAACAAAATTTTATGCCTGAAGTTTCGACAAGTATTCCCCGCGTATATGGCGATAAAGCAAGGGATACCCTTGTACTATTGGATACCGGCACAAAAAACAGCATTATACGTAATATTCTCAGGATAGGTTTCAGGGTCGTGCGTCTCCCGTGGGATTCATCTTTTGAAGAAGTGATGTTGCACAAACCAAAGGGCATAGTAATTAGCAATGGTCCTGGGGATCCAAAAGTTTGCAAAACTGCAATCAAAACTGCAGGCGAGCTTATCAGGGCATCAGTCCCGACTTTGGGAATTTGTCTTGGACACCAGATTCTAGCATTGGCTGCAGGAGCTGATACCTACAAATTAAAATTCGGTCATCGAGGACAGAATAAACCTTGCATAGATTTACGAAGTGATCGTGCTTACATCACTAGCCAGAATCATGGTTATGGAATTGAGCCTAAGAGCCTAAACGGTACTGGCTTTAAAGTATGGTTTTCAAATGTAGATGACCACACAGTAGAGGGAATTGAGCATGAATCTAAACCGATAATTGCGGTCCAATTTCATCCAGAAGCGTCTCCAGGACCTTATGACTGTATATTTGTTTTTGATAGATTCAAAGAATTAATTGACGATTTCAACAGAAGGTCATCATCTGCCCGAACAACTGAAAGTAACAATGAGAATAACAATAATAATCCAAAAGTGAAGATGTCTGCGGCGAGGAAGAAAAAAACCAGTAAAGAGGAGGAAATTTGCCAAAACATGAAACAATAAAAAAAGTTCTTGTTCTCGGAAGCGGGGCAATTAAAATCGGAGAAGCAGGCGAAAGTCAGACATTCTGACCGTTATTTTGACTACTCCGGTTCACAATGCCTTAAGGCTTTAAAAGAAGATGGCATCAAAAGCGTCCTAATTAATCCCAATATTGCGACCATTCAGACAGACACAAGGTTCGCAAACAGAGTATACCTACTACCGATTAACGCCAGCTACGTTGAAAAAGTCATTGAAGCTGAGCTGCCAGATTCCATTATGCTAGGCTTCGGAGGACAGACTGCACTCAATTGCGGCGTTGCGATTCACAAGCTTGGAATACTGAAAAAATATGGGATCAACATTCTGGGTACTTCAATAAAGGGCATCGAGATAACTGAGGATAGGCAGCAATTCAAGGACGCCATGATAAGAAGTAGTGTGCCTGTTTTACCTAGCGCCGCTGCGTATACTTTAGAAACGGCATCCAAAGTTTCCAGAGCGATTGGTTATCCAGTTATCGTTCGAGTAGCTTATACGCTAGCTGGGCGAGGGGGTGGTGTTGCTTACAATGAGTACGACCTTCAAGAAATTGTACGGCGTGGATTATCACTCAGTATGGTTGGACAAGTCCTAATCGAGAGGTATGTCGGAGACTGGAAACAAATTGAATACGAAGTAATGCGAGATGGAAAAGGAAATAGTGTTATTGTTTGCAATATGGAAAACATCCTTGGAATGCGCGTGCATACTGGAGATAATATCGTCGTAGCGCCATCGCAAACCTTGAATAATTCTGAATACCATTTGTTACGCTCGGCTGCTCTGCGTGCGACGGCTTATTGTGGGGTTGTGGGAGAATGCAACGTTCAGTTCGGACTTGATCCGACGTCTCCAAAGTACTGCGTTATAGAAATAAACGCAAGACTTTCGAGATCTTCCGCGCTCGCCAGTAAAGCGACAGGATACCCACTTGCATATATGGCTGCAAAGATTTCACTGGGATATTCTCTACCGGAGTTGACTAACAGTATTACCAGGGCGACAACTGCTTGTTTTGAACCTTCATTAGACTACGTAGTCCTCAAAATGCCTCGGTGGGATTTTCGTAAATTTGAGCTCGTGAAACGTAAACTCGGAAGCACAATGAAATCAGTCGGTGAAGTGATGGCCATCGGACGAAGTTTCGAGGAAATCTTACAAAAAGCAATTAGGATGTCTGAAATAGGAAAAGATGGCCTAGTAGCCAATCCTGTTGAATACAAAAAAAGTCAGAACTATGTTTCAGCCGAAATCTCGATGATAGAACAAATTGGGTCAGCCGCAGCTAGACCCAACGTGCCAAACTTTCCAGCGCAGGGAGATGGAGAAGAGGATGAAACACAGGAAGGGGGGGAAGGTAGTACGGAGTATACAGAAACGATGGAACAAGCATTGCTCCATCCAACTGACGAAATTATATTTGACGTTGTCAAAGCGATGAAAGCTGGGATGACTTTACAAAAAATAACCATGCTATCAGCGATAGATCCATGGTTTTTGATCCGAATTAAAAACATAATTGATATGGAGTATAGATTACGACAACAATCTGACTTTGATGAAGATATTATCAAAGAAGCAAAGAAAATTGGTTTTGCAGATAAGCAAATAGGAAGATGTCTAGGCATCGACGAACTAAAGATAAGGAGTTTGAGACACCGATTTGGAATCAGACCTGTGGTAAAGCAGATCGATACACTAGCTGCCGAGTGGCCTGCAAAAACAAACTACCTATATTTGACCTATGGTGGCCAGAATGATGACATCCTGGTGGAAACGGGATCTAAGAGAAGCGTCATCGTACTTGGCGCCGGCCCCTATCGGATCGGGAGTAGCGTGGAATTTGATTGGGGAACAGTAAACACAGTCTGGGGTCTAAAAGAAAATGGCGTCCCAGATGTTTCAATAATTAATTGCAATCCTGAAACCGTCTCTACAGATTATGACATTTCTGATAGATTATACTTTGAAGAGTTGACCTTTGAAAGAATAATGGACATTTTTGAAAAAGAGAAACCAGTTGGGATAGTAACTTGTGTAGGAGGACAGACGGCTAATAACGTTGCTCCCAAGCTAGCCAAACAAGGAATTAATATAGTTGGTACGAGGAGCCAGGACGTCGATAGAGCTGAGGACAGAGAAAAATTTGGAAAATTATTGGATTCATTGAACATTAAGCAACCCGCATGGAAAAAATTTACTAGCATATCAAAAGCCAAACAATTTGCAGAAACTGTCGGCTATCCTGTTTTAGTTAGACCGTCATATGTTCTCAGCGGCGTAGCCATGAAAATTGTTTGGGCGGAACAACAGTTAGAGCAATTCTTGACAGATGCTGTAAGAGTTAGTCCTGATTACCCAATAGTTATCAGCAAATTTTTACAGGACGCCTCGGAGGTGGAAGTGGATGCTGTAGGAGGTACCAATGAAGTTCTGATAGGTTCTATTATAGAACACATTGATAATGCGGGTATACATTCTGGAGATGCTCTCATGTGTATACCCCCGTGGAGACTTGACCGAAAAACTACTGAGACATTAGTGGATTATTCAAGTCGAATAGGTAGAGCGTTGAATGTTAGGGGTCCTTTTAACATTCAATATCTCATCAAGGACGATGAAGTATTGGTAATAGAAGCAAATATTCGAGCGTCAAGATCAATGCCCTTTGTGTCAAAATTTGTAGGAATAAATCTAATAAATATTGCTGCAAGGGCGATGACTGGCAGGGCTCTTCCGAAAAACGCGAAAGATCTCTGGTTAAAGACTTCAGGATTCGGAATCAAAGTCCCACAATTTTCTTTTATGCAACTTGAAGGAGCTGACATAGTGCTTAGCGTAGAAATGCAATCTACCGGCGAAGTAGCATGCTTTGGGAACAGTTTTTACGATGCATTGTCTAAGGCGTATACCGCCGCAGGATACGCACTTCCGTTATCGGGTTCAGCACTACTTACTATCGGGGGCCAGAAAAATAAGGAAAAATTGTTGCCGTTGATTTCACTTATTTCACTAATGGGATACAATATAATGGCAACAGAGCATACAGCTGAATTCCTGCTAAATAATGACTTCAAAAATATCCAGGAGGTTTACAAGATTAGCGAGCCAGACCGAAAACCCAATATTTCAGATTTGCTGTTTGAACACAAAATTAATTTTATTATAAATATCCCGTCAACATCTACAATTGAGAAGTATGTTGGAATGTTGTATGACGAATATCAAATCAGAAGAAAAGCTGTTGAAATGGGTGTCCCTGTCCTAACTACGTTGGAAGCAGCGAATTCGTTCATCAAAACTCTCGAATGGTTAATGACAAATACTCCAACATTGACTTTTATGCGGGATTATGTTAAATTATGAACAGTAGCAGCCATTGAAATTACATCTCGTTATTCTTACCATTAGTACAAAACAGGTTCATGATAATAGCCTTGCCACCACGTTACCGTCATCAGCAACTATTGAACCATCCAGTGTGACAGCCAGTGCCTGTTCAATCGCGTTATACTGAAGTGCCCTGTTGATTATTGGCGAAATTGATTTAGCGTACCGTTTATCAATCATCGTATGTACGTCCTTATTAAATGAGGGCACGATTATGATGTCGAGCGTTCCTACACTTCCAGGGAATATCATCTTTCTCTTCACTTTAAGATACAGCCAAATCCGTCGCCCGTTGAGAACGCTATTGCATCTCGAGAAAACCGGATGGATATGCCCCATTACAATTCTTTTTATCGATGCTCTAGCAGAGGATGGCATCGTATGGCCGTGCACTAACAAGGTCTCCCCCACGACCATGCCTTTGACGCTCATAATATTAATATTCTGTGGGATTAAGAACCGAACGTAGGTATCATGATTACCTGGTACTACGTAAATGCTCGCGTGTCCAGAGAGTATTCTGAAGAATTCCGGGACTTGGTTCCATTCTTGTTTGCTTATGGATCGTATGGTGCTCTTTACATCACCGAGTAATATTGCGCCGTCTAACTGATTTGATTTGATAAGGTCACGTAACTCTTCAAGCATCGTATTGAGAGAATATTTCGAGTCAACGGTGACTCCTCGTAGGTTCAGCTCACCCTCAAATCCGATATGTAAGTCGGATACCACCAGATATGTGCGTTTTATCCCAGTCCTTTCCTCTTCGAGTAGTAGTGCTGGGTGAGGATACAACGGCCGAATAGAAACCACGCCTAATCACTGTCTCTTTCTTTCTTGTTTGATGATCGTAACATACCAAAAATTAACCTATAATGAGAATTTGAAATTACTATTTTATTAGAATTGCATTAACACTGCCATCTTGACCTGGACGCGAGATTACCTTTGCGGTCCCGGCTTCTGTTTCAACCAACGCACCTTTACTAACCACCCCTCTCCTCTCATAATCTTTGTTTGCAGGATTCTTTGTGACACGTATTATCGCCAATTTAGTCGTTTTTTTTGAACTCGGATCCAAGACATTCACGGTTTCTGCAGATTTTAAGGCCGTCTTTATGTTGTTTCCTCTCGTCCTCCTGGTATTTGTTATGGTAGTACCCGCGATAGCCTCGTTTGGATATCTGTCCAGTTCGAATTTCCGTCTAGCTCTTGACGCAACTCGACGACCGCCAGAAGCTTTACGTCCAGCTAGGTTTTCTAATGACTTCCGCATCAGTAATCGCCATAAGTATCTTCCTCTTATTAAGACCTTTCCGCTTCCTCTATCGGCGATGCTGTTGCGGCGATCGTTGGGTTGTTACGATGTGTTAGTTTATTATTTTTACTCTGATTATCGGGCGTCGTTACTAGCGAATTTCTTAAAGATTCAAGGTCTGTTACCCCAAAATAACTTCGAAACTTCTTTGTAGTTCGGTATGTTTTCGACCTTCCGAGTTTTTCGAGCTCGATGAATCCCATTTGCTTCAAGGTTTTAAGATGGGCATATACTTGACTTCCTCTAATCTGCATGAGACGTTTCGAAGTCACAGGCTGTTCATATGTAATGTACGACAGTGTCTTAAGAGCCGATGTTGGAATTAACGGACGCTGCGCAAATTTTCTGATTAGGGGTGTATAGCCAGGTTTTAATTGAAGCACGAAAGTTCCATCAGCTAATTCAGTTATCTCTATGGCCGTGAAAACGGATTTTGTTTTTTTAATTAATTCGTTAACGACTTTCCTTGTATTTGATTTTGAATTGGTTCCAGATGCTCTTACCAATTCTTCAATTGACAAGGGCCGACCCGCCGAATATAATGCAGCTTCGATTCTCGCAGTGATTTCCTCAGCTGGAAGAGAACCGCTCAACTTCGCATACCTATTCTACTTGTGGATTTAGTAATTCGCATACATGCTCACTTGATCGTAATTTTTATGTCTTCAGAATCCTCACTCTGTTCTAGATTTATTTTTCCTTTAGTCACAAGATAAAGTAATGCTATAAAGTACCTAGCAACCTCTAATGCTCCCATTTTTGAAATAAGCATTCTAAACATCACCACATGGTCTACATTAACGATACCAAAAATCTTATCTTCATATTCTCGTATTATTTGTTCAAATTTCTGCGAGTATTGATCAAAGTCAAAACCTTGTACTGGTTCGATAGTAAGTTTTTTTCTCCTCGAGTCCGGGTTTGAGATCTCGAAGATCATATTCTCTAACACTTGAAGAAGTTCTTCTAAAGATACGGGGTACGTTGATTCGAACCTGAATGGAAGCTCAATCGCATCAAGATCTGTTACAGGATCATGAGTTACTGGATCTATGATCGTCTTCTTCTGCATAGCTACTTTCTCTAGCCTAAAAATGCTTTCGACTTTAAGACGGTGTATCATCGATGAAGATAAAGCTGCAATTCCGCATAATCGAAGATCTTTTTTTCCGGAGGCGTGAATAATATTTAGCAAAAGTCCGAGAAGCTTACTTATATCTATATCCCAAACATCTTTCTTGCTAACTAAAGAAGGGTTAAACAATAAATTTAGAGGTGGTTCGGCGATCTTCTTTTTTGAATCATAGTTGATGGCAACATCTGAGTTATCTCTTCCTTGTAACAATTCTAAATCTAGGTACATGAGGTCTAGTCAGGATATAATAAAGTAGCAAATCAATAAAAGCGACGTACATGTGTGAAGAACTTTTTCCTAGCTGTGTGTTTATCTTTTGGAAGATTGAGGATTAGCATCTAATTCGACAGTGTTTGAGAGCATCTCTCAAGTTCGATCAGCTGATGCTTACTAGAACTCTAATAGTTTCTTTGGTTCAGCGAATATTCGCATAAACTGTTCTTAATCAATTAATTAAAACAGCAAGGGTTTTGTAATCGCTCGGATTGAAGCGTCTCGATCTAGATTGAAGGGTTATAAACCAATGAGCACTTCCATCGAAGAAACAGCGGAGAATATGTCGAAGGTTCATGTTCACCATATGTGCTATTTGTAGTGCGAATAGAATAACTGAAGCTGCACATTCGTAGGAACGAATATCATGGGATATGTGCTAGAGTTGGGGTCAAGGTAGTATTGACATCCACAAAGACGATAACGTAGAGGCATCACAGTCATGCACAATTTTCACAGTCGTCTCCAGGTAGGCCGTTTTAATTTTTCTGTAGCCAAGTCCAGTTAATTTCATCCACTATACATATAATTTGATTTGTGATAAGAATCTAAATAGCATGATTTAATTTAAATTCGGTCGATATATATTATTTTGTACTTTTGGAACAGCAGGACAATAAGAACAGAGTTCGAGCTGAGGTGAAATTTCCGCTCTTACTGGTTATGTTCTGATTGTGCCTCGCTACCTATTGACCTCAGGAAATCTACGTTATTTCTGGCTCTTCGTCAGATGTGCCAATTCGAATGGACACCTTATTAATCAATTGATATGATATATGTCAGTCAAGATGCATCTCAAACAGCATGATTTGTTTTAAATAACCCTAATATCCAATAATACCGTTTGGTACAGGAGAAAGAAAAGAACAAAATTCGGCTGGAATGGAAGTTTCCCGTTATACTGATACATACGCCATTTGGTCTGCACTTTTTTGATAGGGTTGCAAATACCAAAGCTGCTAGAGTCTATGCTGGATTTAGCATTTATCTTATGCCGCTTATTACTGCATTAGGTATATTTCTAATAGTTACCTCTCTGATAGTGATTTCTTCGAACCCGGGAGCGAGAGCTGGTCAACGCGATCTAGGTCCACAGGCTAATTTGCTTATCCCCGGATTGAATCCATATCTACCATGGACGTACGGGTGGATTGCGTTAGTGATCACTATTATAATCCATGAGGCAGGTCATGGCATAGTCGCCCGAGTTCACAATATTAAAGTAGACTCTACGGGACTTCTTCTAATTTTAGGACTTCCTCTTGGCGCGTTTGTTAATATCGCACCAGAGGAGTTAGGGAGAAGCACACTAAAACAAAAAAGTGCAATTTTAACTTCGGGTCCATTAAACAATATGATACTCGTTGCGCTGTCTTTGATTGGACTGTACTTTATTGTCTCTACTCTTACTCCTATTCCAACTAACAGTGCACCTCAATATGGGGTAGTAGTTCTGGGTGTAGGAGATCACACTCTTGCGGGATCGATAGGATTATCGAAAGGATCTATTATCGAAACAGTAGCGGGGCAGAAGATCCACAATTTAGAAGATTTAGGAAAATTTCTCAGGTCAAATCTGGGTAAAACAGTTAACATAACATGGAAAGACAAGGCTGGACATCAGATAATTCAATTCGTTACCCTACCAAAACACGTTGAAGCAAACCAGGGAATCTTGGGTATCTCAATAACCAATGCCGCACCAGACCCAGCGCTGGTGTTAAGATTATACAAGAGTGCCTTCAACCCTCTTTCCAATCCTGTTAGCCATGTGGCTCTACTTTTTCCTCCAACAATAGGAGCGGGAGTGCAGTCAGATCCATATTCAAATCTGATGGCTCCTAAATATCAGTCAAGCGTCCTCGGATCCGATTTTGCTCCAGTCGCCAATTTGCTATATTGGATAATGTTCGTCAATTTTAATGTGGCAATTTTTAACGCGCTTCCCATAGGACCTTTTGATGGTGGTCAGCTTTACAAATCTCTGATTGAGAAAAGATTAGGGAAAGGAGAAGGAGAAGAAGAAATTAGGGCAAAGCAAGACAAGGTCAAAAATGTGTCGCGATTGATTACGGGGGTGATGGTAGCAATGGTAGCAATCACGGTCTTCTCTCCATGGCTCCTTCGGCTACTGGGACTAGAATGAATATCTTATTCATATCTTGTGGTCCTGTAGAAGGGTTGTCATTGTTGCCACTTCCGCTATCGCTTGGGTTATTGCCGTTGTCAGATGATGGGGGTTGTTGTCGCTGCTACTTCCACCGTTATCAGGTGGACAGGTTGCAGTAGCATCTATCGTTGAGCCATCAGGATAGGTTTGTTGTTGTGGTTGTGAAGGAGGACATGTCACGCTGTTGATACTCTAACTATACCGCAATTCGTAGAGGCAGGTCGGGGAATCTTGGGTATCACGATAACAGATGTAGCACCGGATCCGACCCAGGTATTAAGCAGATACAAGAATGCCTTTAGTTCCAATCCTATAGCACTATTGTTGCCTCCTACCATGGCACAAGGCTCAGTTCCCTATTCTGATCTGATGGCCCATGAATATCGTTCAAACGTGTTAGGGTCCGCTCTTCCCTTAGTTG
>DAOM01000168.1:537-15604 GCA_002501855.1 Candidatus Nitrosopolaris nunavutensis | reverse complement strand
CTGCCCCTATTGTTATTTTGCTACTGCTAGGTTCATTGTCTGCAGCAATAACCACTCCTTTCAAACAAGTAGCCTACGCGCATACTTTTACTGGAGATGAGAGCGCGTCATTTCTTTCAGTTATAAGAATACTGCAAGCTGAAGGTAATCTTGTACGAACAAATCTAGCTACAAATCTGCGGTAAAAGTGAATTTCTGAAAATGATTAGAGCAGCATACGATGACAAATCAGTATTCATTGATGGGAGTTATGGATCAAAAGCAGGAATATTCGAAGCGCTCAAAGAGCGCAGGCCAAAATATGTATTGCTAGATGAAGTCGATAAACTTACTGGTCAAGACCAACAAGCGCTGCTTAATTTAATGGAAAGTGGAAGACTGACGAAAACAACCAAGTCAGAAAGTTACGACATAAAATTAGATACTTGGGTATTTGCTACAGCAAACGATAAGGAGGAATTACTAGAACCATTATTTGACCGTTTTGAAGTATAGGCCTATACCGATGATGAGTTCAAAGCAATTGCTGCAAAGCGATTGAGCAAAGAAGGAATACAGGATGTGGAACTAGCATTATATATTGTAAATGCAGTCCTAAAAGGATTGCACAAAAGGTCATTTAGACAAGCAATTAGAATTGCCAAGATGTGCAAAACAATTGAACAGGTGGACGAAACTATTCAGGCACTTAAGAAGTACGATCTAAAATGAACATCAGGAAGTACATAGACAAATAATTGAAATCGACGTAGGTGAATTTTCATTCCAAAAGACCATCGTCTACATCTTTCGTGCTTGTTGCCTATATTAAACATTAGAAGTATTTCCTACATTTCTGCGGCTTGCATTAATCAATCAAATTATGTTTGTAGGTTAGAAAATATAATAGGACTTGGATAATGATCGAATCGTTAAATTGCAACTGGGATATCTTCCACGGACAAGCACATACCTAGTATGAATTGAGAATCGTTATGGTTGGTTGCAAAAAGCATGATGGATGATATTCTCGACATTGACCCTAACTGGGATATTTCCTTTGTGACACAATATCTAGACTTCATTGGAACCGAATAATAAGCATAAAATAACGTACAACTCATTTTTCAACAAGGCAAGAGCAGCCCTTTCTAGCGATAATATCCTCGTTCATTTCTTTGGGCCGTCCTGAAATATTATAAAAGGGCCTTGCTTTGTTAAACGTCCCAAGTATTTTAGATCGCCAAATATCCTAGGTACTACTTCCTTGATTCTACCATTCCATGACTCTTGAGGAATATCGACGGGAACGGTTGTAGCCATAGTATCGATAGTAATAGACTGGCATTTCTTAATAACGTCGCCGGCGATCTTCAACCGGAAATCGATGCCGAGGGGAATTTTTCCGGATAATATTGGAATAGAGATAAGTACCCTATCCCTCTTTTCTTTATCTGACTAATTTATATCCCACATCGCAACAGGCGATGTTTTTCAACTAAAAAACATTCCGGATTTGGGCAAACTATCGCTGTTCAGCCCTTGAGTGTTAGCACCATAGGCATCGTACGTACCAAGAGTACCGTGAGCAATAATGGGAAAAATGATTGAATTGGAAGAGCGTACACACGTCGTCGGTATCACTAGGAGTAGACCCCGTCTCAGTTAAGTGCTCCAATGGATATATCGACGGTCGAACCATTCATCGATCCATATGAGCGAATTATTTAAATTGGAACAGAAAATTAAAGACAGAATCGAACAAATAAGACACAAAATGCACAAGACTCACAACAGAGCATACACAGATAGTCTCTGGACAGAGATCGAGACATTGAATTGGGTTTTGAATGAAATTCTGGTCTTGAGTCGAACCGTATAGACTAGGCGGATTGAAGGAATTGCGATATTCCGTAGTAGGAATTGCATTGTCTAGTCAAGGCAAAAATTTTAGATCGGGGATCTGAGATACTAGCAGAAGCCAAGTGTAAGAATGCACTACGAGCGTGCTAAATATCATATATGCTTTATTGATATTCTCTCATAGACATAGGCACTATAAAAAGGAGAGAATTGCTTATCCTGGAAATAGATAAAGATTGCTAAAATGGGTGCTGTATACTTGCCGTCGGATTAGCCTTCTAAAATAATTGTATGCGGTCGTCAGATAAAGAATGAAATAGTCGGCCATACCATACTTTCAGTGTGCTCTGATTCAGGGTTTAAATACCCTGCAATATCGCACTGTCCTTACAATGACAGGGGATTGGTTCATACCGCTGGTGACTGCGGCATCTCAAATGACGTTCAATTATATACAAGGCTTGATAAATCAAAGCAAGATAAACAACAAGGATTTTTTACACATTACAAATGTCACTCTAGACAGCTCGTAAACGCGCTAAAGAGCTGGAAACAAGGACCAAATACTTTTACTACATGCGAATATAGAGAGGTACATTAGAAATAAAATCTGCAGTAGAGTATACTAAAGTACGGTTTATGAAGTATATGATGAAACATTTAGAGGACGCATATCCAAAGGTATTAGAATTTATCACTGAGATAGGGACGAATCATATAGAAACGTGTAAAAAAATTCAGGAGATTATGGTATCTGATACACCAATAACCGTGACACCATCATTTCAAAAGATAATTACAGATAAAATTGCGTCTGCCTGTCCAGGCTTAAAGAAAAGTAGAGACACTTCTCTCACAGACAATAATATTTATCTTCATATTTTTGTTTTCAGGGTAATATTTGATACCGTGTATGCAAAAGAGTCTACCATCATCCTTTCTGAAAAGGTGATAAGTAATAACAAAAGCCAATTATGGCATGGAAACCAGCTTCTTGCCTTGGCTCAAGGAGAAGATAGGCTAATCAAGAAATTAAAAGAAGTGATAGGCGCATTAGTACTAAATAACGATATCAAAAATAGAGTCGAACAATATTCTGAATTACGTAAACAACTAATCACGAATGAAAGAATAGATGAATTAAGCGATGATATTGAATATCTGCATGAATATATCCATGGCGGACAAGTATTGGCTGGCTACGGTGCATGTGATCTATGTCCTCCACCAAATATTAGCCCTTGAATTTACTCGCATTCTCAATAACAGTCTTCCACTTGTTTTCGCCTTCAATAATAATTCCACATTTCTCAGCAGGGGTTTTGCCTTTCAACGCTTCATGTGGTCTGAAATAATTATGATAAATTTGGTAGCCAGACAGAATCTTCGTATCAGATTTCTTTAATCCTCTCATGGTCTTTTCTCTGTCACGCACTTCGCCATTCAAACGCTCCATTTTGTTATTGTTGTGGTCTACAAAGAAGTATTTGAGAGACGCAATTAGTACGACGATTTCCATTAAGGCATCACGATAGGAATACTTCCAAGAAACCGCAAGTAGAGCATATATAGACAGTATAATGATGGTATTTCCTCATGATAAACGGTAGATAGCTTTCGACTGGTATAGCCATTGCATGTATGATTGGTAATGGGATTTGTTTGGGGATTTCTTGGGTCTCTCCCTCCATAATACCATTCGGACACTTTGAACATGGCCTAATCATACCGCTTTTCCTTTCTTTGCTGCGTTCTCAATCACCGTCTTCCATTTATCTTGGCCTTCGATTATTATTCCGCATTTCTCAGCAGGCGTCTTTCCATTCAATGCCATATGTGCCCTAAAATAATTATGATACAATTGATAACACGGGAGAACCGCTGTGCTTTGGATTTTTAATCCGCGCATGTTCTTTTCTCTATCGCGCACTTCACCGTTCATGCGCTCCATTTTGTGGTCACCTTGCAGTCGAATGTGAGCTATATGCCTTGTCCTAGAATCTTTTAGCGTAAAGAATTCTTTTTTGAATGCGTCTGCGAAATTTGGCGCGCCATCTGTTATCATCGTGTTTGGTCTTTTTCCTGCAATTTCTTTAGCATCCTTAAACAATGGTTGAATATTTGAAGTATACTTCGTATCAGCGACTTGCTGTGCTATCCAGAATCTTGTTTGGTCGTCCATCAATGCGAATAAATATTTAGGATTTCCTTTAATTTTCAAATACAATTCATCGGCGCGCCAAGCATCTGAAACATTTGATGTTATTTTTTCTAAATACGTTTGCATTAAGCCGACGTATTTTTTCATCCATCTATAGACCGTGTTGTGATTGATGTTGACGCCTTGTAATTTCAAGAATTTTTGAACATTGCGCAATGACTCTCCAGTAAAATACAATTGCAGCGCAGACGTTATGATTTGGGGAGTGGCACGCGTTCTTTCAAATCCCAAATTGATTGTGAAATACCGTCTGCAATCTCTGCATTCGTATTTTTGAATATGTCCGCGTTTGTTATGTCTTAAACCATCTTTTATGTTAACAGAGCCCTAAAATGGATTCTGTATCCTTAACGTCGGATTAATGCAATTTTCTGTGAATGTATAATTTCGTCGGACGAAGGGTTAAAGCTAAGAAACGACTTTTATGTCAATGTCTATGGTACATAGTCTCGCACTAGTAGAATTAGAGAATCTTGTACCCCAGAATCTAAACGCAGCTCAAAATGTAGAAAGAATAGTAAAATTGGATGAAAAAGACGCTCAAGCTTTCCGAGATTGGTATAATAATAACAAAACACATAGTGGCATTGAGGAAGTCTACACAATTGTGGGAGTGGCAGGAGAAATGGGAGATCGAAAATCTTAAGATTCTTATATATTGGTCTTGGAATATTGATAGAAGAAAAAAATTGATCGAGGCATTGGCCTCTTACAAGACAAGTGCATTACCAGCACTTGTCGAGCTAACGAATGTTCCAATGATTAAAGAGCTGAGCGATCTTGTTCTAGAAAAAATAAAACAAATTAACGAAGAAAAAATTTAATTTTTGTTCTAAGAGAAATCATGTAATTTGGTATTAGGACGGCTAATATGTTTTGTAAGCGGTGCTTCTTGGTAAACACTTGTTGTAGGTGGCATGGTTGAAGCGTTTATCCGCTTGTAAATAGAGCCAATATAAATAATAAAAATTATGGAGAGCGTGAACTAGTATAAGATAATATAGCTATACAAAAATAAAAAGGAATTAGTTAGTCATTATAGCAATGATGGCGAAGAAACTAATAATATGACATAACTACAATAATTATTTGTTGAACATGCTCATTGAATTCAGAAAATCGATTTGATATTGCAATTATTGGAGGTGGTATTTTAGGCACCTCCATCGCATATTTTTTATGCTCCTCAGCTGCACAAAGCTCTAATAATATACTTCTTATTGAACAGGAAGCGGACATTTCTTTGCATGCCAGTGCCAGAAATACTGGTAAAGTCCATGCGCCATTTCTATACGACCCGGTCAGGAAAAAGCTCGTTGCAAAAGCCGCATTTCTTGGTTTTAGCATGTTAAAAGAATATTGCAGTTTGAAGTCGTTATCTTTTAAACAAGATGGAGTCCTTGAAGTTGCAACCTACGATAAGGGAATAGATAGGCTTCACAAATACTTAGAATGGGGTTACTCAAATGGATTACAAAAAAATGAAATTCAGTTCTTAGAAAAGGACGAGGTACATGATTTCGAACCTAATGTAAAATGTTTAGCAGGAATTTATTGCTCTAAGGATGGTTCTATCGATTATGGGGCGGTAACTAGGGAACTTATGGAAGATGCAAGGCTTTTTGGATGCAAGCTAGTTACAGGTAGTAAAGTTGTTAGGATAATACGAAGAAATCACAACCACAACAACGATGATGGTCATATAGCAATTTACACAAACAATGGAGAGAAGTTTGTAACCAAATATCTCATCAACACAGCTGGCGGAAATGCAGTTGACATAGCACACGGTATGGGAGTAGCTCGCGAATATACCGATCTTCATTTCAGAGGGGAATATTGGCAGGCGCCCTCGGAATATCGTGATCTGACGAAAGTAAGTATCTACACAGTTCCAAAACATCCAGAATATCCTTTTTTGGACCCCCATTGGATACTGCGCGTTGACGGCAAGCGGGAGGTAGGCCCTAATGCTGTCCCTGTCTTTTCGCCTTATGCGTATAGTTGGAACACTAACGTCAAGTATTTGATACCAAAGATTTTTGAATCATCCAAAACCGGAGCACGGAAAATATTCCTCAATAGACAATTTCTATTGCTGGCAAGTAGTGAATTAAAAAGCTCACTTTCTAAAACTGCCATGATAAATAGGGCAAGAGAATTCCTACCCCAACTTAGGCCATCGTCTTTTACACAAAGAGGGACCGCAGGCATCAGATCCTCTTTGATAGATAGAAACGGAAAATTTGTTGAAGACACGCTGATTATTAAAAATGAAAATACTCTACACGTGCTTAATTATAACTCTCCAGGCGCGACTGGAGCTTTACCTATGGCAGCTATGATTGTAAATGAACTCATAGAGGATGGAATATTGTTATCAGCATCAACATCAAATTCCTCCACTATCAACAGCATCAAAAATAATAAAAAGCGTATTTGGGATATTGCTGCAATATCTGATCAGCTTCGAGGTTCGAGTAGATGCTAATGACTGTCAATCAGCAGATGCTGCTCAAGCCCCCATCCGCTATCGCTGGCTCCAGCCATCCACAGATTTTCAGAGCTTCGGCGACAGTAGAGCCCAAAATAGTGCCGACATACGCAAATAATCTCGAACTTACTCTCCATTTTTGTCAATACAACGGTGGGCATGGAGCTAATCTCAATAGAAATAATAATACAAACTTATTCTAATAGTATCAAATTGTCTATATGTTGTTATTGATCAAGTCTAAAAGAGTGTAGACGGCTTAGAGACTTGGAGTTGGAAGAGTAGATCAGCCACCCAATACTCTAACAACTACTCTACGTCTTCTTCAAGCCAAACTATAAAATCCTTATTGTTAAATACTCGAATAAATCGGATTGGTCGTTATTCGAGTATTATTCATAATCGATGAAAGATATTAACCATGGTTGTATTCTCTTCAATAGATAAAGCAAGATTATGACTATAATCTTTCTAATCGAATATATCAGGGTTTGAATATATCGACAAATTCTTCTCTATTTCTAGCAGTTGCTGTGGAGCATCTCAAATATAGAATACTTGTAGATAGCCCTCTGAGAAATGAACCACAATGCAGCTTTAGCAATCGTAGCTGTCGTCGCAGCTATGACACTGACGGCAGTAGCATTCGCTATACCACAACAGGCGTTGGCGTACAAACACCACAACAATAACAACAATCACAAAAACAGCATAAAAGTTGATCAACAGGTTAATCAGCAAAATAGCTGTACTGGCGTACCAGTCCCGCAACCCGAAAGTTCCACTCTAGGCGTCAGTACCCTCGGTTTGACTGGCGGTAGCGTTAGCGATGGCGGTAGCGTTAGCGGCACAGTATGCCTTAACTCAGCCGACAATTCAGCCGACATACACAAATAATCTTGAATGAAAGCAAGACACGTTCCCTCTCTTTTTTTTCTAAGAGTAGTACGACAGACAGTATGTATGGATCTAATTTTAACAGGTTCTAGGCTGGAAATTTCAGTAAGTGAAATCATCTGAATAATAAAATAAAATAAAGCAAATCAGAAGAAATAAGACGGCCTCTTTGGTTTGATTTTGTTGATAACGGCAAATGGTATGCATCCACATCAACTATCAAACTACATGCAGGCAAATACGGCAGGACAGGAAATACATTACCCTTTGCGTCTGAACAAGGTTTGGAATTTGAAAAATCTGAGCATTCATGAACTTCAACCAATGAAGAGAATAGTATTTACAGTCGGATTCCAATTCAAAAAAAGTCTCTAAACGCTCCCAGATTCGTCTGTTTTAGAGACACCCTAATAGATAAATAAAAATCATGAATTATTATGCATTGAGTTAATTAATTGAGGTATTTCGTCGAAGTCAAATTCAATTCATCAGGACAAATTCAAGTAAATGGGGATGAAATAATAATGGCTATAAAATCTGAACCAAAACATGGAAAAGCAAACAAGGAGCTGATAAGAAAAGCATCAGATTTCTTTGGAGTACCCGAAAATAGCATACGTATCATTTCTGGATTAACATCAAAAAAGAAAATAATTGAAATTCAGAGGATCTAGTGGTTACGAAATGTAATGATTTGCAGGTTTCACTTTCAGAGCTTGATTGTATGGTTTAATCCATGATTTTATTTTATTTTCCTTGCCGCAATCATCTGCAGACTAGGAGTAGAACAAAAAAAGGGCAAGAAACCCTTACTTATTGGTTTGAATAAGTATCACACATAATTTATCCCCTAAATAGACTATTGACTTTATTAAGCGCAAATGCGTATTATTTAGCTCGTGATACATGAGCATGGCTAATAATGCTAAAATCCAAACGGTTAATCCTACAACTGGAAAGGTTATTTTGTCCTATGACATCATGTCAATAGAACAGATTGAACATATAGCAAAAAATGCACAAAATGCCTTTGAGAAATGGAGGAAGAAGGAAATTTTGGAGCGCTGTGATTACATTCGAGACCTGGCCAAAATACTCACTAAGAATAAGAACAGATATGCAAAAATCGTTACAGAAGAAATGGGGAAACCCATAACTCAGGCAATTGCAGAAATAGAGAAATGTGTTTTGGTATGTGAATATTATTCTGAAAATGCAGAAGTATTCTTGCGTGACGAAATAGTTCCGACCGAATTCCGCAAGAGCTTCATTTCATTTGAGCCTCTAGGAGTAGTCGCAGGTATTATGCCGTGGAATTTTCCATTTTGGCAAGTCATGCGTTATGCTATTCCGACATTAATTGCTGGCAATGTAGTTGTACTTAAGCACTCAAGTGTATGTACAGGATCTGCTTTACAAATTCAAGAAGCTTTTAGAGAAAGTGGATTTCCTGAGAATGTCTTTCAGTGTATTATAGGTGACTACAAGGCTGGAGAGGCACTAGTACAATCAGATAAGATTGATGCAGTTTCAGTAACAGGGAGTGTTAATACTGGAAAAAGGGTTGCGGAGCTTGCTGCAAGAGGATTGAAAAAGTGTGTTTTAGAATTAGGAGGGAGTGATCCTTTCGTAGTGCTGGAAGACGCTGACGTAAATCAAACAGCACACCTGGCAGCCCAATCCAGATTACTTAACACTGGCCAGAGCTGTATTGCAGCAAAGAGATTCATCGTTGTAAAGGAAGTGGCGGAGAAATTTTCAAAACTATTTACACACAATGTAGAGTCAGAAGTCGTTGGAGATCCCATGAATTCCAAAACCACAGTTGGACCATTAGTTAGGGAAAGCCAACGACAAACTCTAATAAATCAAGTAGAAGACGCAAAGTCGAAAGGTGGTAAAATATTGACAGGCGGCAGGATAATAGCTGGTGATGGATACTTTTACGAGCCAACGATCATAACTAACGTAAATCATCAAATGGTTGTTTTAAATGAAGAGGTATTTGGACCTGCGGCACCTATTATCGTAGTGGATAACGAGGCCGACGCTATATGGGAAGCTAACAATTCAGAATTTGGATTGGGTGCGAGTATATGGACGAGTAACTTTGAGAAAGGTGTGCGACTTGCACGAGACATTCGAAGCGGAGTGGTCAGAGTAAATGAAATGGTAAGATCAGATCCCAGATTGCCTTTTGGGGGTATAAAATCATCTGGAATAGGTAGAGAATTATCACACTACGGTACACGAGAATTTGTAAACGTAAAATCAATAGTAGTAAAGGACATATCACATAAACTGCTTGTAGAATGAGATCAGTAATGATTTTAGAAGACCAGACAGAGTAAAGAACTTAGATCTAACGGGGTCTGTAAGAAGAATGAAGTAATACATGGATGGACGATGCAGACTTCTAGACTAAGCAGTACCTAACAAGCCTGAAAGTCATGGAATTCTTTCAAATCAATGCCGATCATGTCTGAATTTCATTTTAATTGTCAATTCTCTTCCTCAAACACAGCATGCTGAAATGTAAATTCACTGAACAGTTGATGTTTCTTCACTTGATGTCGTTCTTCAGTACTTAATAATATTGCTAAGGTTCTGACTGCTTCAAGTATATGTATGCCATTGTTTAACATTACGCATTCAGCACGTTGTCCCATAATTGCATCTGTCATTTCTGCGCGACTTCGAAGACCACTTTCAGCCAAGCTTTCAAGTATTTGTGTGGCCAGTATGACAGGGATATGTGCTGCTTCACATAAACAGAGTATGTCTTCTTGAACGAATGCCAAATTCTCAAATCCTACCTCAACAGCTAAATCACCCCTTGCGATCAATATTGCAAATTTTGGTAATTCAAGACCTGCAATAAGTATCTTAGCCAGATTGTGGATTGAATCCGCTGTTTCTATCTTTGCAACTATACCCAAATTTGGATGACCTAATTTAGACAATATTTCGCGTAAATCGTAAAGATCCTCTGGTCTATGAACGAAACTTAATCCTACCATATCTGCGTGTTCCACGACAAAACCCAGATTCCTGATGTCGTCAGGTGTCAGGGCGGGCATTTTAAGAGATGAATCTGGAAAGTTTATACCCTTATTGGATTTGATCTTGGCCATTATTCCTTTGGGCGAAATGATCTCTAATCCGAGATATTGTTCATTTGATGAACGCACAACTGCTTCGATTTTTCCGTCGTCTATGAATATTCTGTGGCCAATTTTGACCTGGTCAAGAACTTCTGGATATGTACAACTAATAGCTGCAGCAGGCTTGCCATCAGATCCAGATCCAGGACCAGAATGACCTAGCCTTGCATCCCTATAAAGACGCAATACATCACCCGCCTCTACTTTTAACTCAAGTGGCTGTGGTTTAATAGCTCCGACTGTGAATGAACACTTTTTATTACTATTACTATTTGTTTGACATTCTAATTTTATACCCTCTTTTAGATATGCAGTTTGTTCCAGTCCTATTCGCACCCGAGTAGGACTTGTTCGTTCAAGTACAGTGATTGTACGTTGGTGCTCATCACGTGCGTCCTTGAAAGTTATCTTTTGGTCTTTCTGTAAACTACCTAACCCACGATCGTTGCCTGTTGATATCGCTATAACAAAAGTCGATGGCCCTGTTACTTGGTCGACTAGTTCTGTGTAGCTTGCTTCGGTATCTAAGAATCCTTCAACAAAGCGCACAGGCCGACCATACTTATCTTTTGGAACGATAATTTTAAGTGGACGCACTTTGAACTCCATATGACCCGTCCTAATCTTGGGACCTCCTAGATCCATTAAGATCATACATCTGCTCCTAGTCCCTTTCTCACGCTGAACTAATTGTTCTTCAGCTTCGTGTATAGCTTTAATTATTAAGCTCCATTCCCTATCTGTATTATGTGCGCAATTGATTCGAGCTATATCCATACCACTCTCAAGTAAGTGCTCAATCAATTCATGTTGGTAAATATCAGTAGAGTCTAGTGTTACCATGATACACGTTCTTCTTCCTTTGCTCGGAGAGCCAAATATCAATTTACTACGTTTTCCCAATAACAAACTAGCACTTTTAGAATTGATCTTACATAAGCTACTAGTATTACCAGGACGGATTCCAAAATGTTTGAGGACTTGTTCAATACTAACTAGTACTTCACCCTCAAGCATTCCCAGGGAAGAAAGACCTTGTTCAGCTAGACTTAGCTGTAAATCTGACAAATCATGTTTCCTTAATGCTAAATAGCACAATAGGTTATCGCGGCTGCATTTGTTTTCCTTTTCTTTTATCCTAAGCACAAAATTGCCCTGTGCTTTTTGTGCGAGCTCTATGGTATTGACATAGAATGCATTTAGTTGTCGGCCAAGTATTTGGAATTCTTTCCCTCCGAGACCATTTAATTTCTCATAAGTCCATCTAGCAGACATAATGTTCACGAATGCTTTGTTAAAATACTATTAACCAGATCACTAAGAGCTCCAAAGTGCATAATAATAATGGTGATAACGCTATTAATAATTATGGTTTCCAACACAAGTCAATATATTCAATATACTTTATAGTATTCGTCGTCAGTTCCTGAAATTGCTGCAACAGACAAGACAGAAAGTAGGAATTATAACTAGCGCGATAAGTGGGAGTCACGCACTGGCAACTTGAGCATCAAACATAATTATGGTGTAATTTTAGTTGTCGATGGCGCGCTTGCAAAAAATTATGGAGATTGGGAGCTTGCGCTACAACTTCTATCACCTGGATGCTATGTTGACCATCGTTAAATTGGAACTGAAACCCTGCGTGACTTGTTGAGGCGCTAGTACAAGTAGAAGTGCTTAATCCTGGATCAGAAAAAGCGTTCGCAAAAACATTATGTCCAGACCCTTGTCCTGCGCGACTAGCCACAGAATTGGAACAGCTGCCATTCTGTGAAGATACACTGCTGCTCAGAGTGTGGGAACCGGTTTTATGGTTAGCTTGACCTTGAAGGCTGCAATTGCTACTTGCCTTCGCGACATATGGTGACAACGGCACCAGAAGCGAAAAGAGTATCGACGAAATATTAAATCTGAGTAAATTCTCGGACAGGACTAGCTGGTACGTCTAACAACCTATCAGAGTGCAACCTGAGAATGAAAGTTCACGGCTGACATCGCATATTATACAGAAATTCGAATACGGAGCTATAAGCATGCCAATGGTGATGATTATACCAGGTTTTTGACTATAGTGAGCTATCAATCAACAACGCTACGGATATCAGGAGGTCCAAGGCCTATCTCAAATTATTGAGATTGATGGGTTCAGTGATCAATTGACTGCTCACACAAAGATAAACTATTGAAACAATTGATAGATTTACTAAAGACCCTAATAGCGCTTAATCAGGATAATACCTCTGTGATTGCGCAGCGTTTGAAAACTCAGAATTACATCCTGGCAAATCTGCAAATTCTGGTACATGCAAACACAGTATCAATTAATGGAACTCTGGTTAAATGATGGGGCTATTTGGATAATGGCTACTGCGCTAGTGGAGGAGGTCAAAAAACAATGAGAAGAGTAGTTAAAGTCGTCATCGCATTATTCATCGTAGTGGCAATATTTGCGATAATATCTGTCGCAGTGTCATATAATAATATCCAAATTGCTAAACAAAACGTCAATAAAGCCAATCAGGATGGTAAAGCAGGTTGTCTAGATAACAAAAATGCTATCATTAATGCTGGTAAATTTCCGCAAGCAGCTACAAACCCAGAATTCAAACAGAGTTTAGACCACTATAATTTAAAGTGCGGCGACATAACGGGAAGAATAAGATAAATGATTGTGAAGGGTTAATTGGCTAATGACTACCTGGCAATGTGTTGAATGCAAAAAGTGGTTTCACTCAGAGGGGGAACATCTGTTTCAAGGAAGGCACTATTTCCCGGGAAGGCACAAAGCCAAGAACAGTTTCCAATCTGCTCATATCGGCTAGACTGTTTATTATATCGCCGCTTCTGGCCTCGCTATAAACAGGCTCCAAATCTAAATTAAAAATTTGGATCATCATTTGAGCCAGATCTTTTATCTTTAATGCTCTTCCGGCTCCAACGTTTAAAATGTGCGCATAAGAAGAAGGATAGGATGCTGATTTTTCTTCTTGTTTCTTATCTGCGACCGCAGCTGACAACACTATAGCGCTAACAACATCATCAACAAAAATGAAATCCCTTGTCTGATTTCCATTACCATAGATTACTGGCGGTAAACCAGCTAATAATCGTTCGGCAAACTTTGTTATTACACCTGCGTACCCTCCCTCCCCAAAAACATTGAAGATTCGAATGGATACAGCATTTTGGATTTTTCGTGTATTCCTAAAAGAAGATACAAGAGCTTCTCCAGCTATCTTACTGGCACCGTACGGAGATAATGGATCTAATTGTTCTTTTTCGGATATAGGCAACGTTTTTGATTCACCATAGACAGCTGAGGAAGACGCAAAAACCAGATTTTTCACTTCCGTCTTTGAACACGCTTCCAAGACATTAAATGTTCCTTTGATGTTTACATCTATCGTGTCCCCAGGATTTGTAATCGACTCCGGAACACTTATTTTTGAAGCTAAATGAACACAAGTATCTATTTCTTCACTTTCGAAAATGTCTATGAGAGCGTCTTTATTTCTTATGTCTTCTGCATAAAATGCGACATCATCAATCCCATCGTCATTTAAGCTAACATAGCGAGATGTGCCTACACTACTAGCCTGAATTGCACGTTTGATCATATGCAAAAAAATGCGATTTGAATTGCTTAGATTATCAATGATGGTAATTTTGCAATCCATTGCAGATAGTCTTTTAATAAGATGATGTCCGATGAAGCCAGCGCCGCCCGTGACTAGTACTTTATGCATGGATTAACAATTCATATGCTGTCTTTTAATAACTACGGCCTGTGCAGATGCTTCATACATACGTCCATTTGCGTGGAAGTCATGCATCAGTCAAGTCTGCCTAGGATAAATAGACTGTAATAATTCGTTGGATGGAAAATATTACGGGGAATGTGAGCTACGTGAAACGACGCTGAATTTTGGGGATACGTACCTTTGTTGTACTAACAAAAAAAAATGGAGTGTGCGTCTTACTTCCACTCATGATTATTTGTGTATGTTGGCTGAATTGTCGCCTGAGTTAAGGCATACTGTACTGCTACTGCTAGGTACTGTAGCGCTACCCATATGATCCTTCTCCTGTGGTGCGCCTGTGCAGTTATTTAGCTGATTGATCTGTTGATCAACTTTTATGCTGTTTTTGTGATTGTTGTTATTGTTGTGGTGTCTATACGCCAAAGCCTGTTGTGGTATAGCGAATGCTACTGCCGTCAGTGTCATAGCTGCGACGATAGCTACGATTGCTAATGTTACATTGTGGTTCATTTTCTCATAGGGCTATCTTCAACTATTCTATATTTGGAGTGCTTCACAGCAAGCGCTAAGACTGTAGGAGAAATTGTCGATATATTCAAACTCTGATATATTCATTAGAAAGATTATAGACAGAATGGTGTTCTATCTCTTGAAGAGAATGTTACTTTAAGCAACTCAGATATCT
>DAOM01000168.1:0-245 GCA_002501855.1 Candidatus Nitrosopolaris nunavutensis | reverse complement strand
TTATCTATTATTAATAACGCAAGTAATCAAATTTTTCTCCTTTTTCGAGACACATCACTTATGTTGATCTCAAGCAAGATACTATGTGATTACTCTCTTATCGTAATTATTTCTCCATATAAGCGCTGTTCAATTCTGATTGAACAATAAATGGAAACATTGTCTTAGGAGCAATCATTGTCCTATTGAAAGGCGGCGTGCTCGAATATCCCGAAAAAATGGAGAGAATATTTGTGTTACCTTTT
>DAOM01000114.1 GCA_002501855.1 Candidatus Nitrosopolaris nunavutensis | reverse complement strand
TCTATTGTGCTACAAGCTAGGTCTGACACTACATAGAAACAAATTCGAAGTAAGGTGAATATGAAACATCCTAAACCGACTCGCTTTAAGGTAACTGCAGAGCCCAGTTATTAGCAGGTCTCTACTGGGTAACGCGCACTTTAAATGAATGGTAAATTTGCAATGGGCATGCGGATCTCTTTTTACTTGTTTTTGATGTGTTCCATTATTACCCACCTGATTTCGAGCGCTGTGTTAAGACCATAATTACAGGGAAAAGTTCTTGTCCAAAGTGTGCCTATATAATGCCGCATAAAGTTCTATTCTTTTTAAAATTTTGCAGAAGAATACGAAGGTGAATAAGGTGTGATTGCTAGATCATCTAAGGATGAAGAGTGTAAACAATTGTAAATCGACGTAAACAACACATAGTGGATCACGTCTCACCGCAGCGAGTCATAATCCGTCTGCTTCAATATCAACAGGTGTTAGTAGCAATAGTGTTGTCCACGGTAATGCTAAGAACATTCGTGAATGGATTTACCAGAAAATATTGACCATCGATTATTATATCAAGATGAGCATGTATATGAAAGAGAAATTGTTCAGCTTCATTACATTGTATTCCGTCTATCTTTAATGAAGTTGCCAAAGATGGATTTTGAGCACACTTATCAGTTAATGAATTGTTGCGATTAGAGGAATGGGGGGCAGATAGGCATGCCTTATCAGGAGAGTTTCTTGCATTGCCTTTTCCAATAAACAATATCTTTAAAGCCATGATAAATGATGTACAAAAGAAATGTTTTGTATGAGAAGAATCAGAGTGAACGCTGCTCCTGGGCTCATTATTACCTTTTCTCTTCTTATTATCCCTTCTATTGCATTATCGATAATTAATAATTATTCTGGTGCTTACAAGTTTGTGTATGGTCAACCAGATCAAAAGAACTTCAATTTTACAAATTCACCAAACATACAAAATATACCAATAAAAAAAATCCAAGTATGAGATATAAATATTGCCTACAAGGTTTTTGATAATGGTGACCCTTTTCTACTTATCAGCGGTAGTGGCCTTGTTATGGATGCTTGGGAGCCGTCCTTGTTAAAAGAACTCTCATCGAATCATACAGTTATTATATTTGATAACCGTGGAGTTGGAAATACAACCATAGGAACCAAACCATTTTCGATTCGGCAATTTGCGAAGGATACTGTTGGTTTACTAGATGCCCTAAAAATACAAAATGCAGACGTTCTTGGATTTTCTAGGCTTCTTTTATAGCTCAAGAAATTACTCTTTTGCACCCAGAGAAGGTTAACCGGCTGATACTTTATGGTGCAACATGTGGTGAAGAAAATATACCCCAAACCCCACAAGTTGTAAAAATTTTATCCGATCTTGTAAACAATCGTACGCAACCCAGAAAAAATTTTATCTGTCACATTTCCACTAGGTTGGGTTAAATCGCATCCAAATAGAACGATCCCAGAATCCAAAGAAATTGTAACTTCTAATACTTTAAAACAACAGTTTAATCTCAATGAAGCATGGTTAGCAACAAACTGGAGTGGCGTTTGTAGTCAGCTAACAAAAATATCCAAACCTACTTTGGTTATAACTGGAACTGAGGATGTTGCTGTACCTGCAGCTAATTCTTTAATAATTGTAGAAAAAATTCCTGGATCATGGCTTGTGCAGATTAAAGGAGGTGGACATGGATTGATGTATCAGTATCCAGAACAATTCAGCAAGATTGTAAAAACCTTTCTTGAAAGTGCTCAAAAGCTATGCGAAAACTGCAGCAGAATAAGTAGCTAGCTAGCGGTTATCTCTTTTGCAGTAGCTAAAATTTAGTGAAATCTGCCATTTTTAGTGCTTATAATTGTTCGGAGCAGAAGAAATGAAATACAGACGTAATCCCTTCATATCCTATGACATTTGCAAGCTGGCAGCAGACTCGTGGTTGGACCTGAGTTTTTTTTGCTATAGACACTCAGTTTATGCCGTCCCTCTTATGTCCATCAGCTGGACTTTGATGGTGCAGGCAGACAGGGTAGGAAGCAAGGAGTAGTTGAGGTTGAATTTGATACTTGACTTGAATTAGACCGGCAAATGCCATTGATACATGAAAGAGTCTGGCATACATTACCATCACAATTAGTATTATGGATTGCATTAATATTGTTAGCATTTGTCGAGCTTCTTGCATTTGCCTGACGGTAAGGATCTAGTAGGGTCCCTATCGTCAGCATAGCCGTGAATAATACTAACGCGACTATCATTTTGTGGTTCATTCCTCAGAAAGGATATCGTTCCAATACTATATTTGAGGTGCCTCACAACAACTGCTAAAAATATATGAGAAATTGTGGATATACTCAAAGCCAGATATATTCATTAGAAAGATTATAGTCAGAATGTCGTTTGATCTCTTAAAGAGAAAAATACTCTTAGCATCACAGATATCTTTTATCGATTATGAATAATGTATAAAGTTAGCAATCCTATTTATTCTAGCATTTGATAATGATTTTTGTGTAGATTTGGCTTAAAGAACAGGGAGGATTAGTGATATTTTGATCAATATCAGGTGAATGTAAGGGGTTTGTCTTTATAAAAATATTATCTCTTTTTGTAAAGTGATTAAGAAGAAGAACTAGCGATAAAATAGCTATAAATAATATGATAACAATAAGAATGTCTTGCAGGAAAGCCAACGACCAGGGTATAACGAAGTTTTAAATAATTTATCTATGTCGATACGCAAGCACGACATCAGACTATTCCAATATTAGTAAGAAGTCCTCAGCCTCTAGGATTCGGTGGAGATGCTGTATCTACTGCAATGGTTCAATTACCTTTCATGATCGTAATTCTGGTTTTTGCTCCTTCTTCAGGTTTCATTGTGTCTAAGATAGGTAATCTTAAACCAACTGTCGCAGGAACTATCATTATGACCATTGGATTCTTCAGCCTTTTCATGTTTCATTCAACAGAATTCATGATTGCAATAAACCTAGCTATAGTAGCTGCTGGAATCTCATTGATACAAGTAGGGGCATTCAATATCACATTGGAGTATACCCCACATCGATTTAGTGGAGTATCGATTGGGATGTCAGTCGTACTTGTCTTGATTGGAAGCTCAATTGGACCTGCAATTGCAGCAATATACATGCAAACACACCAGGAGCTCGTAAAAGGAGTTACTACTGGTAGTTTTCTTTCACCAATATCCTACAATCTTATATTTCTGGCAGCAACCTTGATTTCAGCAATATCTATTACGCTTGTAATGATTTTACGAAGAAGGATCACGCAATCACAATCAACGTTGAAGTTAGAAATGGACGCATCGAATATGAAGCAGGATCCACGAAGAAATGAGGTCGGCAAAAATGATTGACGATGCATTAAGAGTTTTCAAGTCAGAAGAGTACTCTCGGTTTCATAATTTTGATGATGCGTTAGATGCACTAATACACAAGCTATATGAAAGAAAATACTACAATACTCCAAATTCATCTATAGGTATTTTATATAATCTAGACTTTCATAGGTTTCAGACATTTGTATCTTCTTCCATTTCCTCCTTTCAATATAGTGATGCGTATACAATAACAGATAATGAAAATATCAAAGCACGGTTTCCTTCTTCTACGATTACTATAGTAGAAATTAAAACGAATCAAAATGAATTTGACGACTATATCGAGAATATCATTAACAAACAAACTTACACATTAGAAGACCTAACAAAAGATGAATATCGTAAATTGATAATAGATTGTCTTATCCATCTTCAAATGGAGAAAATACACCTCAATCCACTTGAGATCGCGGCTAATCACGAAATCCAAAGTAAAGATGTAAAAAGATTGATTAG
>DAOM01000117.1:3096-3308 GCA_002501855.1 Candidatus Nitrosopolaris nunavutensis | reverse complement strand
TCGCCTGCAAATTCTATAAATAACAGGCAACCTGCTTCTTCGTTCTGAAGCTGCTGGTTAATATTATTACTATTATTCGGTACATTATATCGAACGACTGTGTTATCAAGTATCTCTAAAGCGACAGGTGAAAATTTCAAAATAAATGGAACAACTGATATAGCAGATAATAAATCTTCAAAACCTAAGACAATCAAATGCCGGTAGAGTGG
>DAOM01000117.1:0-2789 GCA_002501855.1 Candidatus Nitrosopolaris nunavutensis | reverse complement strand
GATCTTCAATCTTGCAGAAGTCACAGTGCCTAAAGTTCCTTCAGAAGCAGCAAATATTTTATGAGGAAAGAAGGCTTTGTCATTTATTAACTTATCAAGACGATAACCGCAAGAATTTTTCGTTACTCTTGGATATCCTTTCTGAATAATATCTCTATGAGCTGACAATAATCTTAACAAATCTGTGATCCTGCGATCCTTCTCTTCTCCATCACTGCTGTTACTATTGATAAGCCTAGAAATTCCATCAGAATAAACAACTCTGAGTTCTTGTAGCAAATCTATTGTACTGCCATAAGCTAAGCAATGCGCACCACTTGAATTGTTAGCTATCATTCCTCCAACTGTACAGTAGTTACTGCTTGCGGGATCAGGCGGAAAGAATTTTCCCTTCTTTTTCAACTCTTTATCTAAAATGCCTTTAACTAATCCTGGTTGGACAACGACATAGTCAGTGCCAACCTCAAGAATTTTGTTCATGTGACGTGTAAAATCAATAATTATACTATTTGAAAGGGCCTGTCCAAGGAGACCGGTTCCTGCTCCTCGTGCTGTTATGGGTAAACTCTTTGAAAAGCAATACTGACAGATTTCCTCTACATCTGATTCATCTGATGGACAAGCTATCATAGAGGGTTTTATAGTGTAATGACTAGCATCTACTGAGTAAATTTCCCTGCTCCAGCTATCAGAAAGAATTTCACCTTTAGCAATACGCCTTAACTCATCAGCTAATGAGAATGTCAATATACAATATGCATACTCCTGTAAAACATCTTTCCTTTCCCCGTATATTTAGACGGTATTCGATATTTAATATTTGATAGACTCATCCGAGATATTTTTTATTATTAAATTACGTGGTTACTACTTACCTACTTTGCTGTTAGAGCATTCTCGGCATCCTTCTCTCCTTGTTTTATTAATTTTTTTATAGTGCTAATCGAAAAATCAGCATCCTCAAAAAGAAAATGTACATCTTCTGTTCTTTCGATCCGTGTTATCTTTTTAATTATTGCACCCCTATTATCTGCTAATTTATGGTACTCTTTCTCCATTTCTCTGAATGACTCTTTCATCTTCTCGTCTAGTTGTACATTGCTTATAATATCATGCATTTGTCTCAAAAGTGTTAGGTATCTTGAGATTACCTTTGACATCCTTATGCTATTATCTGTTTTATCTGTGTGCATGATGTCTCTGGCTCTGTGCCATGAATCTAACATGTTTTCTGGAAGTTCTTTTTGAATACGAGGAAATAAGTTAACGATATACACGTCTTTGTCGTATTTAGGTGATGCATCTATTACCTCCCTTAGTGGTGTGTTGCTCTGCAAACTACCATCCCAAAGGTACCTGCCATCTTTTTCTGTCCATGCTATCCCATAAAATGGAAAACCAGCACATGCAATCACATGATCTGTATCAATACTCATAAACTTGCTATCAAAAGTAACAGATGCACTTTTTTGTATATCTGTAGAGGTTATGATCAGTCTCGGTATATTAGTTGGATTATTTAGCTTCGCAAAATCAATGTAATTCAATAACGTGTTCTTTAGCGGTGTGATAGAATAAAGATATGGGGATCCATAGTAAGAAAAGAAGTTTTCATTGGGATTTGGCATCATAAACCATAATGGCATAAATGTCTTCAAATTACCATACATAGCTGCATGTATTGACGATACCATACACCTCAGACTATCAGGCAATACCGATGGTGTTATCTTCTCTGCAACGTTCAGCCAAAAATCCTCCAACTTTGTTGCAGGTTCATCATCATTCTTTGAACCTGCTATTATTGCTGCATTAACGGCCCCGATAGAAGTGCCTGCTATAATATCAAATTTTATGCCTCGTTTAGCTAGTGTTTTATATACCCCACATTCATATGCGCCCAAGGATCCTCCACCCTGCATTACTAAAACTGTCTCAGTATGTAATTTTTGTGCGTCTCTGATTTTTAATTGATCCATTGTATAACTCTAACCTACTACTGCTCAAACCTACATTAGCTTATCTACGAATTTCAAAATTGACCGGAATAAATCTCAATTCAATTTTTTTCCACTTAAAATTCACATTCATAAGGTATGAGAACTACATCACTCAAGAACATGAAGATAAATTAAAGGTATTATTAGAAAATGATATGAACCTTTCAGAAATTAGTCCAATAATTACTATTGGAATACTTGCAGCATTGTTTGGCATGTCGTTGTTGCAGTTTTCCTCAGTAAAGCGAAGTATGCGTCTACAAAGTGAACAGCAGATATATGCTCGAGTAATAGAGACAAGGATGAAACTTGAAAATACTGAAGCCTTTACAAGAATAGCAAAAGAAAACGAGTTATTTGCAGAACGTTTGGCTTTAGTTGATAGTCCTGATGAATATTACACTGTAGTTGCATTCCTTGATTTAATTGAATTCCTGTTCTATCTTTATAAAACCAAAATGATGGATACAAAACTTTGGCCTCGCTGGAAGGCATTAGCAGAAACACTTATTGACATGCCAAAATTTAGGAAAGTTTGGGAAAAGACAAAACATGTTCATAACTCTGATTTTATCGAATTTATGGATTCACTGTGATCTGATCTCTCTTCCCTATTCTCAGATCGCATGGAGATAATTTCTTACCAAAGTAAGAACCGTAATCTAATCAACCAGGATTTCTACACTATCTCCTAGTTGTTATTATATCAGCCTTAGTTTTCTAATTTCTTTTTTTGTTGCGTAAGGGCTGTTTCAGCATCTTTCCTTGTTTTATCAATCTCCTTATTGT
>DAOM01000116.1 GCA_002501855.1 Candidatus Nitrosopolaris nunavutensis | reverse complement strand
TTCGATATCCTGAATTTCTAGGTCTGTTACTTGTAATGATGTTGACGTTAAAGTTTCAGGTATTACTTTTGTATCATCATAGGTCTTTTTTCTGTTTGCAGCAGTAATATCGTTGTTGTAATCATTATTATGGTCGTTTGGATTACTATCCACCAAGTTGTTTTCTTGATTAGGTTACTAACGGTTATATTAATACTGAAAAGTACCTGGGAGACGGGGAGGGGAGGAGGAATTCTATAGTATCAGCGTCAATTAATTAACATAAAGAGGGAGATTACATTCCTCACGAAGGAAGCAAATTCTTTCAAATTCCGAGCACAATGTCATTATGTCATGGCAGCGAGGGCATTCAATTTCTTGTTCGATTTCTAGATTATCGTTATTCTTCTCTTCCTTCGTTTGTATGATGTACTCAGGGCGTTGATCAAGCTCTGGTACCTCTGTCAGTAATTTACTCCTGCTGTACATTGCTGACTATGCATGCTCAATGGTTTCTAATATAGAGTGAAATACCGATGGGGGAGGGAGGATCTATATCTGTTCGTCCTAAAGTTCGTTTTAATTCTAAATACTGATCCATTTCTGCAGTAATCAGCTACTATCCATTGCGATTATTGGGCTGCTGTTATTTCGGCTGCTTGAGTAAATCCTAGCATCGCGTTTATCATTACTGTAACTTGTAGTCACGCAGTTACTCGATCTAGGATAGTTAGCTGAGTGATGAGCACCAACAAATGAAAGATCCGAAACAACCTGAAGCTAAATTATGTGGTTACTACTAACCTGCTTTGTTGTTAGAGCATTCTCGGCATCCTTCTCTCCTTGTTTTATTAACTTTTTTTATGGTGCTAATCGAAAAATCGGCATCCTCAAATAGAAAATGCACATCTTCTGTTCGCTCAATTCGTGTTCTCTTTTTAATTATTGCACCGCTCTTATCTGCTAATTTATGGTACTCTTTCAAACAATTGAAACAATATGCATTGGATCAATTGCGGTAGTACTATGACTGCGATTGCGGTTGAAGCTATCCAAGAATTCCTGCAGAAGAAAAGGAAAGATAAGTAGAATTTTATGCCGTCTTCATTATCTAAATTCTGTTTTTGTGCGTGAAATGTTTGTGTCTAAAGTAGCGAAGCAGTACCTTGAAAGAGTAATTTGCAAAATGGCACTTGAATGGTGGTTGCAGATTGTAGGGAACCTTTCTGTGCCTCCCTCGCTTTTATATGTGTATTTTGATTTTTTACCATTTTCTTTTCCAATAGGACCATCATCTAATTTTGCATCAGAAATCGTGACGGTCTTCATAAGAAAAACAAAATCGATGTTATACTGATTGGTACTAAAGGCATGACTGCGGTAGAAGAATATTTTTTTGGAAGTGTTGCCAAGGAAGTCATTCACCATGCACATTGTCCAATATTTGCAATCCGTTGAGACGGATATAAGATAATGTGATCGTCTTCTCAAGTTTGCGAAGTTGATTAGGACATAGTAGTTATGGCATTGTACCGACAACTTAATTGAAAAGTTAGTTACTGAATACCAACATTCGCCACAAAGATTACCAATCCATCTAATAACGCAGGATGGATACGTTGATCCTAAAGGAATACTGCTGTAACAAACTATAAGAATAAGTATGTGTTCGACGATTGTTCTTCTAATGACATCTATGCCCTACTCCAGAATCATAGATCGGCCAACAAAAAGGATTACCAGCAGTCATAGAAATAAACACATAGAATATCCATGCGGATGCGGATACTTATTTGACCATCATATTATATTAGAGCGCATATGTTCAGAACATGAAAATGAGTTAATTGCTCATCATGGCTGATATTGGTGCCGCTGTAGTAGAATAATTACCACTCTTTTATCTTTGATTTTTTGAATAGATAAGACAAGGGTTGATATCAACCTCAAAGAAACAAAATCCGTATATGTTACATCCTTCTATTATTTGTATGTTGTAGAATGATGAGCCGAAGAATTTTCTAAGAATATACTTGACCTAGATGACAAGATAAGATTTGCTGGAGTAATGGAAAAATCAGGACATCTATATGCAAGATGTACAAAAGAAGGATTTGAAGAATATCTTAAAGGAAAGTATCAGGAAATTAGTTTTTCTCAGACTGCGCATATTGTTGAAATGAGAAAGACATTTTCCAGCGATCTAAAATATATAGCATATACGTATGATAAGGTAAAAATATTCAGTTTTCCATTAAAGGATCAAATAGTAGTACTCTCTGCCGAGTGTTCAGCGAATACAGAAAATATTATTGAGAAGACTTTAGAATATATCAATACAATGGGAGCAAAATTATCGTTATATCCACCCTCTAACGTTATAAATGAAGAGAAGAAGGAAATGTTGAGAAATCTCCTTGAATCTGAGATTCCTGAGGAGATGATTGCAGAGCGACTGATCTGCTTCCTAAGTGGATATGAGCAAATTGTTCACATTAGCTCTATAGTAATCGAGCTTATCTGGATTGTATTTCTGTACTATATCGATACTTTCACCCCTTCTTATTCTTCCCATGGCTACTTCCCGGTGAACGTAGCCTGTCACGAATTTGCAACCACGACGCTTTGCCTCTCTATGAAACTCCAACCTAAGAAGTCGGCCCCCTCCTGTCCCTCCCCAGTAGCCTGGCTTGACGCAAATAGATTCGATATATGCAGTATTTCTTTTTCCTAAATTTTCATCATGCGTACCACGTCGAAGTGTGTAGTTCTACAAGCGTCCGCCATTTGCGTAGCCTATGGGTTCTCCATTCTTGTTAATGGTCCTTAAAGTTACGAGAATCGCGTGGGGATCGGTTACTGACTTTTTAAATTTTTTAAAACCCGTGCTCATTGGAGCAGGCGATTCTTTGTATATATGCAGAAGAGATTCTATCATATTTGAACTAATAGTATGAATTCCTTCAACTACTGTTATTAGCTCTAATAGCATATTTCTAACTGAACCTCTTATTTCAACTTCCTTTGCCCAAGCATCTCTGAAGGCCATTACATTATCAGAGAAGTTCTTCTTGTACTCTTGTGAAACACCATCCAACACACGTTCAAACATTTCTTTCTCTTCCTTTAAGGATGTAAAGTACTTGACGGATTCTGTGTTTATAACTGAGGGATGCCATCCTAGTGAATGTGCGTTGCGTCGTGCAAGTTCCTTAGAACGTTCAAAATTACCAAGGCTATAGCCTGCAATACGGTCTGAAATGGAAAGAAACCATCCTAGATCTTCGAAATGTTTTCGTATCGTAATATCATTCTCAGGAATCCCGCCAGACGTAAATAATTCTTGCATTCTTTTGTTCGAACGCTCTGCTATGAGACCTTTAAAGGGATAGGCTGTACGGTATATTAACGCAATTACAATATCTATGCTTATTTCAAAATCATCTATAAAGCGTTTTATTTTATGGTCATTTCTAATGAACTTTTCAACAGAATCTTCATTTGGTTTATCGAATCGTTTCAAGTGATCATAGTCATGAAAAAGGGCAGCTATGAATAGAGTGATGAGATCTTTTTGACTAAGTCTATATTCTTGTCTCTTCTGTCCCTTGGCTGCCAATAAAGTAAAGTAAGCAACTTCAAGCTCATGATCGATATTGTGATATCCATAATAATCCGCTCCAAGCCCATTTTTTGAAAATTCTGACACAGCATGTCTAATTATCTTGCTTACTATTTTATCGTCTAGTCCCATGCTTGTAGATAACTTGATTATTTTGTCCCTCAGATCTGCCTGCTTAGCAATCCCAATGTTATAACGCAACCACCAGGGAACCAACTTTATCCGTTTGTAAAACTCGTACCACCATGGTAATGGTTCAACCAACGGATTGATTTGATTCAAATCCTCAAGATTTTCATTGTTAATATCATTATCATCAATAACGTCACTATGTTCTACTTTCTTATCACGAGGTATTGATGACAAATGCCAGCACCACAAATACACATATGCTGATTAATAAACATTAAAAATTTTATATATTATGTCAATCTCGTTACACTAAGATGGCACTAGGCACATAAAAGCTGATTATTATTCATAGAATAGTCGTCGTCTATGTAGGAATTTTATTTCACCATATGACTGAATTACCTCTGGCAATTACTCAATATCTCTTCATGAAACCCTAAGTTACAAGCGATTAGTACATATGCTACGGCATCTCTTTATTGTATGCTTGTCTTCCTGGTCACACCAATTTACGCATTATCACTACTGTTTATAACAGGAGTATCATAAACACCTTTATCGATCCTCTGATGACGCATCAAGGCATGGGTTGATATCTTTTTGTCAAAATATCGTATTAACCAGAACACGCCAATTGACGACAAGTGTTTTTCATACGCACCTACTGCAGGTCTAGCTGTGTGATTCTATTGATTAGGACAGAATGATCAGCATCTACTTCGGTAGTCACATGAAGAAGGGATGGTTGAATCCTGTTTTTGAGAATTTTGTAAACAAAGAAATACTTGCAGCATGATTCCAGAAAATTACTGACTAAATACGAAAGATAGTTGATATGATGTAACACCAACAATTATTCTTTAACCTTTATCTTTGCAGTTTCATTTTTTGATCGTAAATGTCATGTAGATTGATGTCGTAGCCCAAATCTGTCATCTGATGAATGGCTGCAATATCGTGATACTAAATTCTAGTAGGCAACAAAAATATTTTGAAAAATAGCGTTTTTGCATCTATTCCATCGCCGACATGTCCGCACCACTACATACATCTGTGGTTCTCTGTATCTTTTTCAAATCCGTGTCACGGCCCACGGGCTTCCCGTTCGCTTATCCTTCAAGTATTCTCTGTCTTGTCATAACGATAAACAACATAGATACCCAAAGACTGAGCACAGCTGCATAAAGAGAGCGATTCAAAGCAAACCATAAAACGTAAAGAAATTTCACATAGTTACAGACTGCTGGTACTTG